>DATEJJ010000270.1:0-10359 GCA_035278125.1 Rugosimonospora sp. | reverse complement strand
GCTGGGCGGCCAGGTCCGGCCGCTGACCGCGACCGTGGGCGCCGGGGTGCGGCTGACCGTCACCCGGGTGGGTGACGGCTGGGTGGGCGCCACCGCGCAGACCGACTGCCGGGCCACGCTGCCCACCTCTCCCGCGGCCGGGTCCGGGGAGGTACCCGGCGACATCGCGACCCTGTACCGCGCCCTGGGTACCGCGGCGGCGGGCTGGCACACGGACGCGGTACCGTGCCCGGCCGGGCAGATCGCCACCACCGACGCGTACAGCACCGCCACCGACACGGGCGGGCTGGTGGGCCGGCTGGCGGCGGCGGTACCGGCGGGCGGGCGGCGGTTCGCGAACCCGGGCAACCGGCTGATCTGGCGGCAGGGCGGCACCAGCGTGATCGTGGCCGCCTCGGACGACGGCACCTCGGTCACGGTACAGCGCACCGTGGTGGCCTGCTGATCGCACTGGAATCGACGTATCCACAAACTTATATTCAGTAAATGACCGAGCCGCTGAGCCTGCGCAGGGACGCCATCGGACTGCGCGAGGTGCTGTTCCAGAGCATCACCGACATGGCGCCGGGCGCCGCGATCGCCGCCTCCATCCCGTTCGGTGCCGGGTACGCCGGCGGAGCACTGCCGCTGGCCGTGCTGTTCGCGCTCATCGCCTGCCTGTTCAGCGCGGTGTCCGTGGGCGAGCTGGCCGCCCGGCTGCCGGCCGCCGGCTCCCTGGCCACCTACGCCGCACGCGGGCTGCACCGGTCGGTGGGCTTCCTGGTCGCGTGGGCGTACGCGCTGGTGGGTGTGCTCATCTCGCCGCTGGTGCTGCTGCAGCTGGGCTTCACCACGGCGGGTACCCTGCACGACGAGTTCGGCTGGCCGGCCGGGCTGTGGTGGCCGTGGACGGTGCTCGGCGCGCTCATCGTGATGGCCGCCGGCATCTACGGGATCCGCACCTCCACCGGTCTCGGCACCGCGCTGGGCATCTTCGAGATCGCCGTGTTCGTGGTGCTGGCCGGGCTGCTCGTCGGGCACGCCGGGCACGCGAACACGCTGTCCGTATTCGGTACCGGGCACACGCCGGCCGACCACCGCGGCCTGGCCGGGGTGATCGCCGGCTCGGTCTACAGCATCCTCGCCTTCGGCGGCTTCGAGGGCGCGGCGCCGCTCGCGGAGGAGGCCCGCGACCCCCGCCGGACCGTGCGCCGCGCGGTGCTGCTCGCCACGCTGAGCATCGGGATCCTCTACATCATGACGACGTACGCGGTGGACGTCGCCTTCGGCCCGGACCGGTTCGCCACCTTCGGTACCGCCGGCCCGAACTCCTGGGAGGGCATCGCGCGCAGCCTCTACGGCGCCTTCTGGGTGCTGGTCTTCCTGGCCATCGTGAACTCCACCGTCGCCAACGCGAACGCCGGGGTGAACGTGGCCAGCCGCACGGCGTACGCGATGGGGCGGGTGGGCGCCTTCCCGTACGCGCTGGCCCGGGTGTCCACCCGGCACCGCTCCCCCGTCGTCGCCATCCTGCTGGTCTCCGCGACCACGCTGGCCGTCGCATGTGGACTGGGCTTCGGGTACGACCCGGTGACCGCGTTCGGTATCGTCGCCACCGCCCTGGTCGTGCTCATCGTGGCCGTCTACATCGTCACCAACCTGGCCTGCATCGGCTACTTCCTGCGGGCCGGGCGGGCCGAGTTCCACCCGGTGCCGCACCTCGTGCTGCCGGTGCTCGGCATCCTCGCGTTCATCCCGGCCTGGCTGACCGCGGCCGGGCTGCGCGCGCCGGGGCTCCCGTTCATCACGAAGCTGACCCCGCCCTCCTCGTACGCCGCGCCCGCCGCGGCCGCCTGGATGCTGCTCGGCGTGGTCTACCTGGTCGTGCTGCACCGGCGCGGCCCGGACCGGGTGGCCGGCGTCGCACTCGTCCCCCTCGACGAGCCGGCGCCGGTACCCCGGTCCTGACCGGTCACGAGCTGCGGGCCGTACACACCATCCGGGTGCCGTCGAACCGGCACCAGAGCTCGTACCCGGAGCGGAACGGCGCGCCCGCCCAGGCGAAGTGGTCGTCGTACCGGGTGGCCGGCTGGTACGGGACGTAGCTGGCGGCGCTGTTCACGTCGCCCTGCCCGGCGTACCTGACCCGGGTCGGGTACGGGTACACGGGCCGGCTGTAGGTGGCGGCGCTGGCCACCACGCGGGAGGGCGTGGTACCCGACTCGACCCAGTCCACCAGCGGGGTGAGCAGGTCGAACTGATTGGGTCCGTACCCGCCGCCGCAGTGCCCGACGCCGGGGAACATGTACAGCCGGTAGAACTCGCCGACCCGCCGCGCGCCCATGGTGTCCAGCACCGCCTGGTAGTACGTGGTACTCGTGGTGGGCGGGATGAACTGGTCGGCCCAGCCGGCCCACTGGATGAGCTTGCCGCCCGCCCGGTAGAACGCGGTCAGGTCCGGGTCGGTGGCGTCGTAGATCCGGCCGAGACCGTCCCGGTAGGACAGTAGATTCTGGACGGTGTACGCGTTGGTGTTGACCGTCGCTTGTGGACGCGCGACCCACTGCCCCACGTACCGGAGGTACCCGGAGCCGATCTTCGTGAAGAAGATGGCCGCCTGGCCCTGCCCGTCCGGCGGGATCAGGATGCCCTGCCACAGGTTCTCGGTACCCTTGGGCTCGCCGCCGGTGTAGAGGTGCTCGCCGGTCCTGCTGACCGCACCGTTGTAGATCTTGTTGACCACGTCCACCTGGGCGGTGGTCAGGCAGCCGGCCGCGTCCACATTGGCCGGACACTGCAGCGACGACGGCTGGAAGGCGCAGTCGCGCGGGTCCTCGATGGTGCCGTCGCGCAGGCCCGGGGTGGCGCACGCGGCGATGACCGCGGCGTGCAGCATGGTCAGCTTGCTCGCCGGCAGGATCACCTGACCGGACGGGGTGAAGTCGAGCGTCGCCTCGTACGGCTCCTCGATGGCGTTGAGCGCCGCCTGGTTCTGCGCCGGGGCGCCGGCCAGGATGCCGTTGAAGTCGGTCGGGTACCGCTGCGCCTCCATCAGCGCCTCGCGGCCGCCGTCCGAGCAGCCGTCGTAGTAGGACTTCGCCGGCGGCGCGCCGTAGAAGGACGCCTGGACCGCCTTGGCGGCAAGGGCGAACACGTGCTCCGACCGGTACCCGAAGTCCACCTTCGACTGCGGGTCGCCGATCGCCCAGACGTCGGTCGCACCGCCGCCGATGTGCCCCTCGTCGTCCTGCCCGACCGCGAAGGTGCCGGTGTTGAGCGGTACGCAGCCGGCGGAGGCGGCCGGGCTGGCGCTCACCCCGACGTTGCCGCAGTACCCGCCGCAGCCCTCCTGCAGGTACCGGCCCAGGTACGTCCGGGTCGGCAACTGCAGCTCGAACTGCACCTGGGGCGCCACCACACCCTTCACGTCGCAGTACTCGTAGGACACGCCGTTCGTCCCGGCCGGTACCAGCGTGGCGGACAGGATGGTGGCGGGCGCGCCGGGTACCCCCGAAAAGTCCACACCGGACAGTGCCGGGCAGGTGAGCACCGGGGCGACCGTCCGCGCCGACGTGGTGGCTTGGGCGGGGGCGGCCTGGCCGCCGCCGGTGAGTGCCACGGCGGCGAGCGCGGCGGCGAGGACGGCCGCCCGGGTGCGTCTTCCTGGTGCGTCGGTCAAGTCAGCTCTCCTGTCACTTGGGGATAGACGCGCTGGTACGCCTCGGCGTACGCCTCCTCGGCGATGCCCAGGTTGGGTCCGGAGTTGCGGGTGGCCTGCGTACCGCGGCGCCGCCCCAGCTCGGTGTAGTACGTCCACAAGTGACTCTGCGCGCCGAGTACCCCCATCGCGTCGAGCTTGCGCTCCCACACCGGCGTGATGTCCAGCAGGACGTCGGGTTTGAAGCCGCACTGCTCCGGCTGGTGCGGCTCGAAACAGAAGACCGGTGGCGCCCCGATGACCTCGCCCGGACCCGCGACCCCGGGCGCCTGCGCCAGTACCCGCGCCTTGATGGCGATGGCGTGCGCGGTCGCGTGGTCGAGGTTGTACGGGTCGGCCGCGGCGTGCGTGAGCACCACGGCGGGCTGCACCTCGCGGTACAGCGCGACCAGGGCGGCCAGCAGCTCGGGCGTCTCGTTCAGCGGGTAGTCACCGGCGTCGAAGTAGCGGATCTCCGCGCCCAGCACCGCGGCGGCCTTGTCCGCCTCCGCGCGCCGGTGCGCCTTCACCTCGTCGAGGCCGAGCCCCTTGCGCCACAGGCTCGCGGACTCACCGCGCTCGCCGAAGCTCAGGCAGCCGATCACCGCGCGCTGCCGGCGGGACACGGCCAGCGCGATGGCGCCGGCGGCCCGCCAGACGAAGTCACCGGGGTGCGCGGTGAGAACCAACAACGCATCTGTGGACATGGGTACCTCCGGCTCGGACTCAACCAGTATTCAACATGATTGTCAACAATCTGTGTGCCGCCTGTGACTAGGTCTCAGCGACGGCCAAGCAGATCGTTGACAATCTTGTTGGCGACCTCTAGCGTTCGCTCAACGCCCCACCGGTTCGGTACCGAACCCCTCAGCGCCCGGCTGCGATGAAGCCTCGGCGTGTCCTGCATCGACGCGAACAAGCGTGAGGTTGCTGAAGCTCATGATAAGAACAAGAATCCTTCCGTCCCTGGCTGCCGCGGCGGCGCTCGCGGTGAGCCTGGCGGCGTGCGGCTCCTCGACCGGATCCTCGACCGGCGCGACGAGCAGCGGCGCGGCGGCCACACCCGACAATGTCAAGGTCGGCGTCATCCCGATCGTCGACGTGGCACCCATCTACCTGGGCAAGGCTCAGGGCTTCTTCACCAAATACAACATCAACCTGACCATGGCGCTGGCACAGGGCGGCGCCGCCATCGTGCCCGGCGTGGTCAGCGGCCAGTACCAGTTCGGCTTCAGCAACGTGGTGTCGCTGCTGCTGGGCGAGTCGCAGCAGGTGCCGATCAAGGCGGTCGCCAACGGGGTCAACTCCACCGGTGACCCGGCGAAGGACTTCGGCGAACTCATCGTCAAGGACCCGAACATCAAGACCGCCAAGGACCTGGCGGGCAAGACCGTCGCCACGAACACGTTGAAGAACATTGTGGACACTTCGGTGAAGTACATGGTCAGCAAGGCGGGCGGTGACCCGGCCACGGTGAAGTTCGTGGAGCTGGGCTTCCCGGACATGGCCGCGGCGCTTTCCGCGGGGCGGGTACAGGGCATCTTCGTGGTGGAGCCGTTCCTGTCCGCCGCGCTGGCCAAGGGGTGGCACCCGGTCGGCTCCTTCGCCGACGTGGACCCCAACCTCTGCATCTCGGTCTACTTCACCTCGACCCAGCTGGAGCAGCAGAAGCCGGACCTGGTCAAGCGGTTCACCGAGGCGATGAACGAATCGCTGGCGTACGCGGACAGCCACCCGGACGCGGTACAGCAGATCGTCACCACGTACACGCAGATCCCGGCCGCCGCCGCGGCGAAGATGACGCTGCCGAAGTGGCCCACCACCATCGACAAGGCGTCCATCGACAAGCTGGGCCAGCTGCTGGTCACCGACGGGCTGCTCACCGCCGCACCGGACACGACCAAGCTGCTTCCATGACCTATCTGTCCACAGGCCCGGGCAGGGCTGGCCGCGCGCCGGCCCTACTCGGGTCGGTCGGGCTGGCCGGCTTCGCGCTGCTGTTCGAGGTGCTGCCGCGGGTCGGCGTACTGCCCGCCGGGTACTTCCCGCCGACCAGCGTGATCGCCGGTGCCCTGGTACGCCAGCTCGGCACCGCGGCGTTCTGGGCGGCGGTGCTCGGCACCCTGCGCACCTGGGCGATCGGCCTGGCCATCGCCGTGGTCGCGGGCATTCTCGCCGGTATCGTCATCGGCTCGGTACCGCTGCTGCGCGCGGTCACCGCCTCCACCATCGAGTTCCTGCGCCCCATCCCGTCGGTGGCGCTGCTCCCGCTCGCGGTGGTGCTGTTCAGCGCGCCGGTGCGCTCCATCCTGCTGCTCGTGGTGTACGCCTCGTTCTGGCAGGTGTTGATTCAAGTGCTGCACGGAGTGGCTGACATCGATCCGGTCGCGCGCGATACCGCGGCCTCGTACCGGCTGGGCCTGTTCAGCCGGGTGCGGTACCTGGTCTGGCCGACCACGCTCCCGTACGCGATGACGGGCATCCGGCTGGCCGCCTCCGTGGCGCTGGTCCTCACCATCACCGGCGAACTGCTGATCGGCGGTACCACCGGGATCGGCGAGTCGCTCGCGGTGGCGCAGACCAGCAACGCCACCGCCACCATCTACGCGTACATCATCGTGTCCGGCGCCATCGGACTGGGCGCGAACCTGGTGACCCGCGGCGCGGAGCGGTACGTGCTCGCCTGGCACCCGGCGGTGCGGCGGGAGGTGGCCGGATGACCCGCGTCCCGGTGCGGATCCTGTTCGCGCTCGGGCTGCCGGTGGCGCTGCTCGTCACGTGGTGGTTCGCCAGCGCAGGCAGCCAGAACTACTACGAGCCGCCGCTGTCGAAGATACTCCAGGCGTTCCCGGGTACCTGGACGCTCAGCCGGTTCACCACCGACGTGGTACCCAGCCTGCTCCGGCTCGGCACCGGGTACGCGCTCGCGGTGCTCGCCGGTACCGCGCTCGGCGTGGCGGTGGGCGCCAGCCGGGTGCTGCGTACCCTGCTGGAGCCGACCCTGGAGTTCCTGCGCGCCATCCCGCCGCCGGTGCTGGTACCGGTCCTGGTGCTCATCTCCGGGCTGGGCGACCGTACCAAGGTGCTTGTCATCGTGGCCGGCGGGCTCTGGCCGGTGCTACTGAACACAGTGGAGGGTGTCCGCGGGGTGGACCAGGTACTCGTGGACACCTGCCGGACGTACCGGGTGCGGGGCTGGCTGCGGCTGCATACCTTCATCCTGCGCGCGGCCAGCCCGCAGATCGTCGTGGGCGCGCGCCAGGCGCTGTCCATCAGCATCATCATGATGGTGATCGGCGAGCTGCTCGGCTCCACCAACGGGCTGGGGTACACCATCATCCAGTTCCAGCGCGGCTACCAGATCCCGCAGATGTGGAGCGGCGTCTTCGTGCTCGGCCTGCTCGGCGTGGTACTGGCGGTGGCGTTCCGGTTGGTGGAGCGGCGGGTGCTCGGCTGGTACCACGGGGTACGCGGCGCGCAGCGCGGCGGCAACTAGGAGGAGGAGCGGTGCTGCACATCCGGTCCCTGCGCAAGGCGTACGACTCGCACGGCCGCCAGGTCGAGGCGCTGCGGGACATCACGTTCACTGTGGACAGTGGCGAGTTCGTCTGCGTCGTCGGGCCCTCCGGCTGCGGCAAGACCACGCTGCTGCGCTGCCTCGGCGGCCTGCTCCCGCCGACCTCCGGTGAGGTGGCCGTCGCCGGGGTACCGGTGACCGGCCCGCCGGACGGGCTGGCGATCGTCTTCCAGGAGTACGGCCGCAGCCTGTTCCCCTGGCTGCGGGTGGCGGAGAACGTGGAGCTGCCGCTGAAGGCGAAGCGCGTGGCCAGGGCCGAGCGGCACCGGCTGGTGGCCGAGGCGCTCGGCGCGGTCGGCCTGGCTGACGCCGGGCGCGCGTACCCGTGGCAGCTCTCGGGCGGCATGCAGCAGCGGGTGGCGATCGCGCGGGCACTGGCCTTCCAGCCCACGGTGCTGCTGATGGACGAGCCGTTCGCCGCGGTCGACGCGCAGACCCGGGCGGACCTGGAGGACCTGGTCCGCGCCGTGTGGCACTCGTTCGGCGTGACGCTGCTGTTCGTCACACACGACATCGACGAGGCGGTGTACCTCGGCCAGCGGGTCGTGGTGCTGTCCGCGTCGCCGACCCGGGTGCTGGAGGATCTGCCGATCGACCTTCCGGACGAGCGGGACCAGCTGAAGACCCGGTCCGACGCCCGCTTCGTGGAGCTGCGTTCCCACGTGTACGCCCGCATCCAGCAGGCCAAGCGCGCGGAGGCCGATATACTCGCCACGGCTGCGGACGACCAGGGGAGGGACGGCGCGTGGACAGTGCGGCCGTGACCCCGACCGCCGCGAAGGCCCGCGACACCTTGCGCGAGGCGATCCTGCGCGGCGAGTACCTGCCCGGCGAGCGGCTGGTCGAGGCGCAGCTGTGCGAGCGGCTGGGCGCCAGCCGGTTCAACGTGCGCGCCGCATTGCAGGACCTGGCCGGCGAGGGCCTGGTCGAGGTGCAGCGGAACAAGGGCGCCCAGGTGCGCAAGGTGTCGGTGGGCGAGGCGATCGAGATCACCGAGGTCCGGATGGTGCTGGAGGGGCTGGTCGCCGCGCGCGCGGCCGAGCGGGTCAGCGACGAGGAGGCCAGCGAGCTGGACGAGATCGGCCTGCTGATGCGCCGCGCCGTCTCGGCCGGGGAGTTCCGCCGGTACAGCGACCTCAACCAGCGGCTGCACGCGACGGTCCGCCGCATCGCCGGGCACGGCGCCGCGGACAAGCTCATCGAGACGCTGCGCGGCCAACTGGTCCGCCACCAGTACATGCTTTCCCTGGTACCGGGGCGGCCGGCGATCTCGCTGCCCCAGCACGAGCGCATCATCGCGGCGGTCCGTTCGCGCGACGCGGCCGCGGCCGAGGCGGCCATGCGCGACCACATCGCGAGCGTGATCGAGGCGCTCCGCGAGATGGGCCGGCTCGGCAGCCTGCCGTGACCCGCGCGCCGGCCGGGCCCGCGGTCAGCCGGCGACGACCCGGTTGCGGCCGGCCTGCTTCGCCCGGTAGAGCGCCTCGTCGGCGCGGGCAAGCAGCGCCTCCAGCTGGTCGTCCGGCTTCAGGTCGGCCACGCCCACGCTGACCGTGACCGCGACCGGGCCCGCGGGTCCCGGGATACCGAGCGCCTCGACCGCGGTGCGCAGCCGCTCGGCCACGTCCCTCGGGTCGCCGGCCACCTCGCAGGCGATCACCGCGAACTCCTCGCCCCCGTACCGGCACAGCAGGTCCGGCTCGCGCAGGTTGGCGTGGAGGCTGGCGGCCACCGCGCGGATCACCTCGTCGCCGGTGCCGTGCCCGTACGTGTCGTTGATCCGCTTGAAGTGGTCGATGTCCACCATGAAGGCGGCCAGCGGTCGCAGGTTGCGCGCGGCGATGGCGAGCTGCCGGTGCGCCAGCTCGGTGAAGTGGCGCCGGTTGTACAGGCCGGTCAGCCCGTCGGTGGTCGCCAGCTGCTGCACCTGCGCGAAGAGCCGCGCGTTGGCGTACGCGGCGGCACCCTGGCCGGCCAGTGCCGCGGCCACGTCCAGCTGTGCCTGGCTGAACGAACCGTCCACAGTGGACCCCGCGACCAGCACCCCGCTGCCGTGCTCCCGGGTGGCCAGCGGCGTGGCCAGCCAGCAGCGGGTACCCGCCAGCAGCCCGGCGAGTCCGGCCGGTGCGTCGTGGGTACCGCCGGTACGCGGGCCGGCGGCGACCAGCGCGGCCAGCCCGCCCACCTCGTCGGGTACCACCGGTCCGCTGGCCGCCACAGTCAGCGCGGCACCGTCCCGGTGGACCAGGCAGACCCGGTCCGCGGGCAGCGTACGCCCGACGATGTCGCGCAGCCGGTGCAGCACCTGCGCCGGGTCGAGCACCGCGGCCAGTTCGGTCATGGCCCCGCGCAGCGCGTCGGCCGTGTCCCGCTGCTGGCGCGCCGCCTGGACCGCCACCTCCAGCTGCGCCGCCCGCGCGGTCTGCAGGGAGGCGGCCACCTGGCTGGTGACGGCGGCGAGGATGTCCACGTCCTCGGCGGTGAAGACGCCCTTGGCCACGCGGCTGTCCAGGTAGACCACGCCGAGCAGCCGCCCCTCCAGCTCCAGCGGCGCGATCAGGATGCTGCGCAGGCCGTGCACCACCGTACTGCGCGAGCCGAGTGCCGCGCCCTCCTCGCCACCGGTGACCACGAGCGGCTCGTGGCTCGCGGCCACCCGGTCGACCAGGCTGGCTGAGTAGCCGCTCAGCTCGGTCAGCTCGCCCGCGCCGGTCCGGCCGAGGCTGGGGCGCGGCTGGCCGTCGTCGCCGCAGAGGAACAGGATGGCGCGCTCGGCACCGAGGATGCGCAGCGTCTCGTCCAGCGCGACCCGGGCCAGCTGCTGCGGGTCGAGTACCGTCGCGGCCGCCGCGCTGACCTGTTGCAGGGCTTCGAGGCGGCGGCGGTACCGGTCGCCGGCCGGCCCGGTGTGCCGGCTGTACGCCGCGCTGCGCCCGGTGACCACCTCGCTCACCCCGAACTCGGCGCGTACCCGGCGCAGCCGGCCGGCCCAGCCGTGCTTGGCGGCGAGCACGGCCGCCTGCTCCGCCTGCTGCTCGGCCAGCGCGTCCTCGCCCAGCGCGCGCAGTGCCCGGGCCCGTACCCGCGCCGCCTCGAAGTGCACGAG
>DATEJJ010000269.1:0-4978 GCA_035278125.1 Rugosimonospora sp. | reverse complement strand
GGCGCCGCGCAGCGCCTGGCCCGGGGGCGCGTCGCCCAGGCCGGCGATCTGGGCCTCGTAGGACATCAGACCCACCAGCCGGTATCCGCGCCGCTCGCGGATCGCCCGGGCCAGCCGCCCCGCCTGCTCCGGCCCGTGGATCGGGCTGCGCCGTACGCCCACGTGCAGCCGCCCGCCCACCAGCCGCCAGGACGCGTCGAGGTCGATGCACAGCCGGAGTACCTCGCGCTGCTCGGGCGGCACCGCGGCGTCGATGTAGTCGAGCTGCTCCAGGCTGTCCACCATGAGGGTGATGCCCGCCGCCAGCCGGGGATCCGTGCCCAGCGTCTTGAGCGCGGCCCGGTGCGTGGTCGGATATGCGACCAGTACGTCTTCGGACATCCCGTCCTGGACGAGCCAGACCGCCTCGGGCAAGCTGAACGACATCACACCGGACCAGCCCGGCGTGGCCAGCACCCGGCGCAGCAGGTAGCGGCAGCGCACGGACTTACTGGCTACCCGGAGCGGAGTACCCGCAGCCCGGGCCGCGAGCGCCGCGGCATTCGCGTCGAACGCGTCCAGGTCGACGAGTCCGAAGGGCGGGTCGAGGTCGGCTGTGGCCTGCTCGTAGCGGGCGCGCAGCCGGTCGGGGCCGGTCATGGCGGTGGACACCTTTCTCAGGCTAGTTGGTTTTCGGCTAAACGCGAAACGGTCTCGCGTATGTTTCCTGAAGGAATCCTGAGGATCAGGGGCCTTCGACACGTGCGGCGCCCCGCCCGCAACCGGTAGCGCCGCTACAGTGGTTGCGTTCGGGGGTTTAACGGCTGCGGGGGACGGGCAGCCCGGTGCCGCTCACGCTACTGGTGGGCCGGCCCCGTGCTCTGGGATTCTCGGTGGGAGCGGCCTATCGGGCGGAGGTGGCGGCCATCAGTACGAACTCGACCGGCGTAGGCACCGGTGGGCTGCCGGAGATGCCGGCGGTCAATGCGCAGTCACCGGTTGACGCGAGCGGCATGGCCGCGCTCAAGGCGACCATGGGCATCCGTGCGTTCCGGCGGCTGTGGCTGGTGCTCGGGCTGTCCTCGCTCGGTGACTGGCTCGGCCTGCTGGCCACCTCGACCCTCGCCTCGCAGCAGGTGAGCGGGTCGGCGGCCAAGGGCCTGGCGTTCGGCTCGGTGATCGCGGTACGCATGCTCCCCGCCATGATCCTCGGCCCGCTCGCCGGTGTGATCGCCGACCGGTGGGACCGCCGGTACACGATGGTGGTCTGCGATCTGATCCGGTTCGTCTTCTTCGCGTCGATCCCGGCCGCCACCCTGGTCACCGGCGATCCGAAGATCGTGGTGGTTTGGGCCGCCATGGCCACGTTCGTCATTGAAAGCGTGCAGATGGTGTGGGCGCCGGCCAAGGAGGCGTCCGTACCCAACCTGCTGCCCAAGGCCCGGCTGGAAACCGCCAACCAGCTGACCCTGGCCACCACGTACGGGCTCACCCCGGTCGCCGCGGGCCTGCTGCTGGCCGGCGCCAACACGGCCATCAACGCGGTGTACCGGTCGACCGGTACCAGTCCGGTCAACCCGACGCACATCGCGCTGTACTTCAACGCGCTCACCTTCCTGGCCACCGCGCTGGTCGTGTACTTCGGCATCAAGGAGATCAGCGGGCGGGCGGTGGAGCGCCCGGCGAAGCGGCCCACGCTGCTGCGCGAGTTCGTCACCGGCTGGTCGTACGTGGCGCGCACCCCGCTGGTACGCGGGCTGGTGCTGGGCATCCTGGGCGCGTTCGCCGGCGCCGGCGTGGTGATCGGTACCGCCCAGTTCTACGCCCGCTCGCTCTCCGGCGGTGACTCCACCTTCTACATCCTGTTCGCGATCCTCTTCGTGGGCCTCGGTATCGGCATCGTCGGCGGCCCGCGCATCGTCGGCGCGCTGTCCCGGCGGCGCTGGTTCGGCATGTCGATCGTGCTGGCCGCGGGCTCCGTGACCATGCTCGCGTTCGCCTGGCACCTGGCGCTGGCCGTGGTCGGTGCGGTGGGCGTGGGCGTCGGCGCCGGCATGGCCTTCCTGTCCGGCACCACGCTGCTGTACAGCGACGTCACCGACGACGTGCGCGGCCGGGTGTTCGCGTTCATCCAGACCGCGACCCAGGTGGTCCTGCTGCTGACCATCTCGGTGTCCAGCGTGGTGGTCGGCCTCGGCGGCTCGCGCAAGGTCTTCGGCGTGCTCGACGTGTCCACCACCCGGCTGCTGCTGCTCGCCGCCGGCGTGTTCGGCGTGGCCAGCGGCGTGGTCGCGCTGCGCCAGATGGACGACAAGCGCGGCGTACCGCTGCTCGCCGACCTGTGGGGCTCGATGCGCGGCCAGCCGCTCGGCCTGGCCGACCACAAGATTGCCGCCGGGCACTTCATCGTGTTCGAGGGCGGCGAGGGTGCCGGCAAGTCGACGCAGGTACGGCTGCTCGCCGAGCGGCTGCGCGGCGACGGGTACGACGTGGTGGTCACCCGCGAGCCGGGCGCGACCGATGTGGGTGCGCAGATCCGCAGCCTGCTGCTGTCCGGCGGGCCCAGTTCGCTGGCGCCCCGGGCCGAGGCGCTGCTGTACGCGGCGGACCGGGCCCACCACGTGGCCAGCGTGGTACGCCCGGCCCTGGCGCGCGGTGCGGTGGTGATCAGCGACCGGTACGTGGACTCCTCGCTCGCGTACCAGGGCGCCGGCCGTACGCTGCCGGTCGAGGACGTGAAGTGGCTGTCCAAGTGGGCCACCGGCGGGCTCAAGCCGGACCTGGTGGTACTGCTGGACATCGAGCCGGGCGAGGGCCTGCGCCGGGTCGACCGGCGGGGCGAGGGCAACGACCGGCTGGAGAGCGAGGCGCTGCCGTTCCACGACCGTGTCCGGTACGCCTTCCTCGATCTGGCCAGCGCCGAACCGGCCCGGTACCTGGTGGTGGACGCGGGCCAGCCGGCCGACGAGGTGGCCGCCGCCGTGGCGGTACGGGTCGGGGCGTTGCTCCCGCGCCATGCGGACACCTCACCGCACGACGGCGACCTGCCGCCGGGCGCCACCCAGGTGCTGCCGCAGGTACCGCCGCCACCCGGCGACGGGCGCAATCCGGCCAACAACCGCCACACCGGCAACCGCCCCGACTTCGGCGACGGGCCGTCCCCCAAACCTCTGTCCACTGTGGAGAATCGCGCCTGATGCCGCAGGTCTTCGCCGCGCTGGTCGGCCAGGAGGAGGCGGTCGAGACGCTGCGCCAGGCGGCCGGGGCGGGTGCGGCCGTGGTGCGCGGCGAGCCGGTCGCCCCCGGCGGTATGACGCACGCGTGGCTGTTCACCGGTCCACCCGGCTCCGGCCGGTCGGTTGCCGCCCGGGCCTTCGCCGCCGCGCTGCAGTGCGCCGACGGCGGCTGCGGGCACTGTCCCGCCTGCCACACGACCCTTGCCGGTACCCACGCCGACGTGCGGTTCGTGGTACCGGAGGGGTTGACCATCGGGGTCGGCGAGATGCGGGCACTCGTGCTGCGCGCGCAGAGCGCACCGACTCAGGGGCGCTGGCAGGTGCTGCTCATCGAGGACGCCGACCGGCTCACCGAGGCGGCGGGCAACGCGCTGCTCAAGGCGATCGAGGAACCCCCGCCGCGTACGGTCTTCCTGCTGTGTACCCCGTCCACCCACCCGGACGACATCTCGGTGACGGTCCGCTCCCGCTGCCGTACGGTCACGCTGCGCCAGCCGCCGGCCGAGGCGGTGGCGTCGGTCCTGGTGGACCGGGACGGCGTGGACCGGGACGAGGCGCTGTGGGCGGCTGCGGCGGCGCAGGGGCACGTCGGTCGGGCGCGCCGCCTGGCCCGCGATCCGGCGGCTCGGGCCCGCCGGGACGCGGTACTGGCGATCCCGAAGCGGCTGACCGGGGTGGGCGCCTGCTTCGACGCGGCCAGCGCGCTGATCGAGGCGGCTCAGTCCGAGGCCGCGGCCGTGGTCGCCGAGCCCGACGCGCGGGAGAAGGAGGAGCTGCAGACCGCGCTGGGTGCCGGCGGTACCGGCAAGGGTGCCAGCAGCGCCACCCGGGGCATGGCCGCCGCCGTCAAGGACCTGGAGAAGCGGCAGAAGTCGCGGGCCACCCGGGCACAGCGGGACGCGCTGGACCGGGCCTTGGTCGACCTGGCCGGCTTCTACCGCGACGTACTCGCCCGCGGCCTGGCCGCGCCGGTGGCGCCGGTACACGTGGACGCCGCCGACGCCGCGGCCCAGGCCGCCACCCGCTGGGCGCCGGAGAGCGCGCTGCGCCGGCTGGAGGCGGTACTCGCCTGCCGTTCGGCGATCGACCTGAACGTCAAGCCGCGTATCGCCGTGGAGGCGATGATGCTGGCTCTCTGGCGCGGCTGACACCCGGATCAACCGGAGTTATCCACAGGGCAGTGCTCGGGGGTACCACCGCTGGGGCGAGGTGCCGTACGGTGGCTCGTCGGGAGGGGGCCTGCGTGGCACGGGAGATCGACGAGGCGTTCATCGAGGAGGCCGTCGAGCGGTACCGGCGGGTCGACGAACTGCTCGCGGAGTTCCAGAAGGCGATCCGGGGCGTCGAGGTGACGGTCACCTCGCCGGACGGCTTGGTCGAGGTGGTGGTCAGCGCCGACGGGACCATCCGCGACGTCAAGGTGACCGGGTCGCTTGCCGGGCGCAGCAACGCGCAGCTGTCCCGGTCCATCCGGGACGCGGTCAGCGCCGCCGCCGACGCGGCGACCTGGGCTCGGGCGAAGCTGCACGCGGAGATGTTCGGCGGCTACCCGTCGATCGGGGACGGCCGATGACGCGCCGGGCGGACCCGTGGCCCGCCGCGCGGGAGGTGGCCTGATGGAGCTGGCGGAGGTGGCCGGGCGGATCGACCGGCTGAGTGCGGAGGTGGCCGGGGCTGCGGTCAGGATCGGCTATGCCGACCCGGGCGCCCGGGCCTTCGCCGGCGACGGGCCCGGCGCGCTGTTCGCGCTCGGCCGCGACCTG
>DATEJJ010000268.1:0-5485 GCA_035278125.1 Rugosimonospora sp. | reverse complement strand
CGCACCGCTGGCGCTGCCGTCGGGGCGGCTGTGCGCCGTGCTGTTCATCAACCGGTACCGCAGCCTGTTCGCCGAGGACGACGCGCGGATGCTGGCGGAGCTGGGCGGGCAGGCCGCGGTACTGGCCGAGCACAACACCCTCACCGAGCAGCTCGCCGCGTCGGTGGCCGCGCTGCGCGCGGCGAACCAGGCGAAGAGCGACTTCCTCGCCAGCATGAGCCACGAACTGCGTACCCCGCTCAACGCCATCATCGGCTTCAGCGACCTGATGCGCGGCGAGCCCGAGCGGGACAGCTGCCACCTGGTACCCGCGGACTGGATCCAGAACGTGCTCAGCAGCGGGCAGCACCTGCTCCAGCTGATCAACGACATCCTGGACATCGCCAAGGTGGAGGCCGGCCGGCTGGAGCTGCACCCGCAGCCGATAGCGCTGCCCCGCGCGGTCGGCGAGGTCACCGCGACGCTGCGCCCGCTGGCCGACCGCAAGCTGCTGCGGCTGGAGGTGGCCGTGCCGCCGCTTTCGGTCAGCGCGGACCCGATCCGGCTGCGGCAGATCATGGACAACCTGCTCTCCAACGCCATCAAGTTCACCCCGGAGGGCGGGCGCATCGGGGTCGAGGTGAGCCGCGCCGGTGACGGTTTCGCGCTGGCGGTCACGGATACCGGGGTGGGCATCGCCGAGGCCGACCAGGAGCTGATCTTCGAGGAGTTCCGCCAGGTGGGCGAGGCGGCCGGCCGCCCCGGGGGTACCGGGCTGGGCCTGGCGCTGACCCGCCGGCTGGTGGAGGTCCACGGTGGACAGATCTCGGTGCAGTCGGTCCCGGGCCAGGGCAGCCGGTTCACGGTGCTGCTGCCCGGGCCGGTGCTCGAACTGGCGCCCGAGGTGGCGCTGCCGTCCGGGCCGCGCGGGGTGCTCGTCATCGAGGACGACCCGAACGCCGCGCACCTGCTGCGCGCGTACCTGGAGCGGGCCGGGTACCGGGTGAGCGTGGCGCCCACCGGGGAGGCCGGGCTCGCGGTGGCGCGGCGCGTCCGGCCGGACGCCATCCTGCTGGACGTGCACCTGCCCGGCATGGACGGCTGGGAGGTGCTGCACCGCATCCGCGAGGAGCCGCAGCTGTCCGGGGTACCCATCTTCATCGTGAGCGTCATCGACGAGCGCCAGGCCGGCGCGGCGCTGGGCGCGGTGGACTACTTCGTCAAGCCGGTCAACCGCAGCCGGCTGCTGGCCCGCCTCGCCGAGTACGTGGTGGCCGACGGCCGCCGCCCGCCGCCGTCGCGGGTCCTCGTGGTCGACGACGACCCGGCCTGGCTGGAGATCGTGGCGGTCGACCTGCGCCGCTCGGGCGTGCAGGTGACCACCGCCACGGACGCGGTCACCGCGCTGGAGCTGGCCCGCAGCAAGGACTTCGACCTGGTCGTCACGGACCTCACCATGCCCGACGTGGACGGTTTCACGCTGGTGAGTTCGCTGCGCGCCGACCCGGCCACCCAGCACACCCCGGTACTCGTGATGACCGCGCACGACCTGGACGACGACCAACTGTCCGGATTGGACGGTAAGACCTTGACGGTACTGACGAAGGACAGCGAGACGTGCCAGCGGCTGCGCGCGTTCCTCACCGGGGTGACGGCGAGCCTGGCGCTGGACCCGAGCGAGATGGAGTCGGCGCCGTGACCGACGCGACCGCACCGGTACGCATCCTGCTGGTGGAGGACCAGGACCTGAACCGGGCCCTGGTGCACGCCATCGTGCGGCGTACCAGCCAGCCGGTGATCCGTGCCGCGGCCGTGACCGACGCGGCGGACCTGCGGGAGGCCCGCGCGGCCCTGGCCGCGGCCGACTTCGACCTGATCCTGCTGGACGTGCAGCTGCCCGACGGCAGCGGACTGTCCGTGCTGGAGGACCTGGCGGCGCGGCCGGAGCGGCCGCGCCCGGCGGTCATCGCGCTCACCGGCGGCGCCCTGCCCGAGCAGCACGCGGCCGCGATGCGGGCCGGCTGCGACGCCATCCTGGACAAGCCGTTCATGGCCGACGACCTGGTCTCCATCGCGCTGCGCTACCTGCAGGCCGCGCCCACCTGAGACATCACGCGGGTACCGCGCGCAGCGCCGCGCGCACCCGCTCCAGCAGCTGCACCTCGGTGAACGGCTTGTGCAGCAGCGCCACTCCGGGGTCCAGCGTGCCCTGCGAGGCGAGGATCGGCTGGGCGTACCCGGACATGTAGAGCACCTGCGTGTCCGGGCGCAGCCCGACCATCCGGGTGGCCAGCTCCTTGCCCAGCATCTCCGGCATCACCACATCGGTGAGCAGCAGGTGGATCGCGCCCGCGTACCCGGCCGCCAGTGCCAGCGCCTCCGGCCCGTCCGCCGCGGTGAGCACCTGGTACCCGTGCCGCGCGAGGATGCGCCGGCTCACCTCGCGCAGCGCGTCCTCGTCCTCCACCACCAGGATGGTGTGCCCGCCACCCGCCGCGGCGACCGGCTCCGGGGCCGGTACCGGTGCGGCCGGAGCGCGGCTGGTGGCCGGCAGCAGCACGGTGACCGTGGTACCCACACCCGGCTCCGACTCCAGGTACGCCTGCCCGCCGGCCTGCGTCACGATGCCGTACACGGTGGGCAGGCCGAGCCCGGCGCCGAAGCCCTTGGCCTTGGTGGTGAAGAACGGCTCGAACGCGCGCTCGACCGTGTCCGGGCGCATGCCGGACCCCGAGTCGCACACGCGCAGCCGCACGTGCCGGGTACCGCCGTCCCCGGCGCGGTCCAGGTCGGCCTCCTCGGCCGGCGTCAGGTTGGCGGTCTCGACGACGAGCGAGCCCCCGTCGGGCATCGCGTCCCGCGCGTTGGCCGCCAGGTTCACCAGCACCTGCCGCACCTGCCCCGGGTCGGCGACGATCGGCAGCAGGTCCGGCGCCAGCCGGGTGACCAGCCGGACGTGCTCGCCGAGCGTGTGCCGCAGCAGCGGTGCCGCGCCGGTCACCACGTCGTTGAGGGTGATGACGTGGGGCTGGGCGATCTCCCGCCGGCCGAACGCGAGCAGTTGGCGGGTCAGCCCGATGGCCCGGTCCACCGCGCGCCGGATCTGCACCATGTCCTGGCGGCTGGTGTCCCAGCGCTCCGGGTCACCGGCCGCGGCGGCGTCGATGTCCTGCGCCACCCCGTCGGCGTAGTTGATGATGACGGCGAGCAGGTTGTTGAAGTCGTGCGCCACCCCGCCGGCGAGCATGCCCAGGCTCTCCAACCGCTGCGCCTGCTGCAGCCGGCGCAGCGCGTTCTCGGCACCGGCCGGCAGGTCGCTCGCGTCGGTGTACACCGCCACCGCGCCCAGGCCCGCCACCGGGTTCACCGATACCAGTACCGGCAGGCAGTCGCCGTCCGCCCGGCGCAGCAGCCGCGATCCCCGGTACGGCGTGCCGGTCACCGCGAAGCCGTCCGGGTGCCACGGGTACGGCGGCCGGCGGCCCAGGATCTCCGCCGGTACCCGGCCGGCCAGCTCGGCGAAGTGCGGGTTGGCGTACCGCACCACGCCGCCGGTGTCGACGAGCAGGACGCCCCCGGGCAGGTACCGCAACAGCAGCGAGGGCTCGGGTGCCCCGCCCGCCACATCCACCACGCGCTCCCGGGCTCGGCTAGCTGCAACTCTCCGTAATAAGGATCTTACGCGCCGCGAGCGGTGGCGGTCAGTACTTCCAGCGCGTGGCCGCCGCGACCTCCTCCGGGCTGGCGCCGGTGAACCGGGCGATCTCGCCGCGCCGTACCGCCGCCACGGTGTCCACCAGCTCCTCGCCCAGGTCCCGCACCAGTACCGCCTCCGCCTCCAGCGCCGCCACCGCACCGTCCAGTGTGGACGGTAGCGCGGCGATGCCGCGGGCGTCCCGCTCGGCCGGCTCCAGCACCGTCGGGTCCACCTCCACCGGCTCGGGCAGCGCGGCCCGCTCGGCCAGCCCGGCGCGGCCGGCGCACAGCAGGGCGGCCAGCGCGAGGTACGGGTTGGCCGCGGCGTCGAAGCACTTGACCTCCACATTGGACTCGGTGCCCTGGTTGCCCGCGGTACCGGTGACGAACCGCAGCGCCGCCTCGCGGTTCTCCCGCCCCCAGCAGGCGAACGCGCCGGCCCAGTGCGACGGCACCAGGCGCAGGTAGCTGGCGACCGAGGGGGCGCCGAACGCGAGCAGCGCGGGCAGCCGGCCCAGTATCCCGGCGGTGAACGCCTCGCCCTCCGGTGTGATCCCGTACCGCCCGGTCCCGCCGGACATGAGGTTGGTGCCGTCCCGCCACAGGCTCAGGTGTACGTGCCCGCCGTTGCCCACGCCGTCGGCGAGGACCTTCGGCGCGAAGGTGGCGCGCAGTCCCCGCCGCGCGCTGACCGCGCGGATCGTCTCGCGTACCAGCACCGCCGTGTCGGCCGCGCCCACCGGATCCTCCGGCGCCACGGACACCTCGTACTGGCCGGCCGCGTACTCCGGGTGCAGCTGGTCCACGGCCACCTGCTGCGCGGCCAGCGCGTCGAGCACCTCGCGCAGGTAGTCGGACAGCTCGGTCAGCCGGGCCATGCCGTACGCCGGGCCCTGGCAGGCGGGGGTGAACTCGTCGGCGGCGGTACCGATGGACACGCACCACTCCACCTCGAACCCGGCCCGCACCGTGTAGCCCGCACCGGCCAGCCGGTCCACCTCGCGGCGGGCCAGCGACCGGGCGTCCTGCGGGTGTTCGGCACCGTCCTGGTCGTACCGGTCGGCCGGGGCCCACGCCCACCCCGGCTGCGCGGCGAGTACGGTCAGCCGGCGCAGGTCCGGGTGCAGCCGCAGGTCGCCCACCGGCCCGCCGGCGAAGCGCCCGGTCACCAACGAGTCGTCGGACAGGAACGTGTCGAACACCGGTGACATGCCCACGCCCCACTGGGCGGCGCGCTCCAGCCGCGCCACCGGTACCCCCTTCACCCGCACCACGCCGCTGTTGTCCACCCACGTCACCGCGACACCGGCCACGCCGCGCGCGGCCAGCCCGGCCGCCGCCTGCCGTGCCTGCGCCGCCTGGTACGCCCGGTCGGCTGGTTGCATCGCGCCCTCCCCAGTTCGTGGCCGTATAGGTTGGTGGCCGTGCCCGGACTCCTGCCGTGCGTCGAGGCGCTGCGCCTGGTGGACCACCACTGCCACGGCGTGCTGCGCCGCGAACTGCACCGCGCGGAGTTCGAGGCGTTCCTGACGGAGGGTACGCCGGCACCCCTGGGCGGCAGCGTGTTCGACTCGCGGATCGGATTCGCCCTGCGCCGCTGGTGCCCGCCGGTGCTGGACCTGCCGCCGCACGCCCACCCGGACGGGTACCTGGCCCGCCGCGCCGAGCTGGGCGCCGAAGAGGTGACCCGGCGCTTCCTGGCCGCGGCCGGGCTGGGCGGGCTGTGCGTGGACACCGGGTACACGCCGGAGCCGCTGCTGTCCCCGGCGGAGCTGGGCGCCGCGGCCGGCGCGCCGGCGTACGAGGTGGT
>DATEJJ010000267.1:0-8680 GCA_035278125.1 Rugosimonospora sp. | reverse complement strand
GTCGCGCAGAGCCCGCCGGCCCTGACCGCGGCCATGTGCGGCGGCAACGCCACCGCGGTGCGTGCGGCGCTCGACGCGGTGCTCGATTCCCTGGGTACGGCGCGGGCCGCGCTGGACGCACCGGACCCGATCGCGGCGCTGCTGCCCTGGCTGCGCGAGGGTACCCGGGTCCGGACGGTCTGGCCGCCGGCCGCCAGCGAACCGGTGGACCTGCCGGCGCAGCCGGAGGTACTGCTGCGCCTGGGCCGTGCCGGCGGCTGGGTCATCTCGGTCGCCCCGGACCTCCACACGGTCCGCGCCGCCCGCCCGATGCCCGGCCAGGAGGTATAGCGGTATCTAGGGCCGGTCACCGGCGGCGGGGCGCAGGACGCGGCGGTCGGTGACGATCGCGGTCACCAGGTCGTACGGGGTCACGTCGAAGGCGGGATTCACCGCCGCCACCCCCGCCGGGGCGGTACGGGTACCGGCGAAGGACAGCACCTCCTGCGCGCCCCGGTCCTCGATCTCCACCGCCCCGCCGTCCGGGGTACCGGTGTCCACAGTGGACTCCGGTGCCACCACCACGAACGGGATACCCGCCCGGTACGCGCCCAGCGCGTGCGCGTACGTGCCCACCTTGTTCACCACGTCGCCGTTCGCGCAGATACGGTCGGCGCCCACGATGACGGCGTCCACCTCGCCGCGCGCCATCAGGAACGGGCCCGCCCCGTCCACCGCCAGCCGGAACGGTACGCCCAGCCGGTCCAGCTCCCACGCGGTCAGCCGGGCACCTTGCAGCAGCGGGCGGGTCTCGCTGGCCACCACGCCACCCAGCGCGCCGCGCCGGTGCAGTTCGGCCACCACACCCAGGGCGGTACCGCCGACGACCGCGGCCAGCGCGCCGGTGTTGCAGTGGGTGAGCAGCCGGGGCCGCCCGCCACACAGCTCACCGATCAGGTCGGCGCCCAGCCGCGCCTGGCTGGCGGAGCTCTCGATCTCCTCGTCGCGTACCCGCAGCGCCTCGGCCAGCACCGCGTCCGGCCCGGCGCCGATGCGGCCGGCGGCACGGCGTACCCCCAGCGCCAGGTTGACCGCGGTAGGCCGGGCGGTCCGCACGGTCTGGAGCGCCGCGGCCTGCCTGTCGGGTTCGTCGGGGTACTGGCGGGTGGCCAGCACCACGCCGAGCGCGCCGGCCACGCCGAGCGCCGGTGCGCCGCGGACGGCGAGTCGCCGCACCGCGTCCACCAGCTCGTCCACGGTGGACAGCCGGAGCACCTGGAGGCGGTCCGGGAGGCGGGTCTGGTCGATGATCTCGACGGCCCCGTCCACCCAGTCGATCGTGCGCATCCCCCGAAGGTACATTCGGCGGCATGGCTGACGCAGCGGCACGGGACCCGGTGGCGGATCTGAAGGAGATCGCGTTCCGGCTGGAACGGGCGAACGAGGCGACCTACCGGGTGCGCGCGTTCCGCTCGGCGGCGAAGGCCGTGGCCGCGGTGGACCCGGCCGAGCTGGCCCAGCGGGCCGCGGCGGGTACGCTCACCCAGCTGCCCGGTATCGGCGACGTGACCGCGCGCTGCGTGGCCGAGTCGCTGGCCGGCGAGGAGCCGGTGTACCTGCGCCGGCTGACCGCCACCGGCGACGTGGACCTGGACGAGGCGGCCCGGGCGCTGCGGGCGGCGCTGCGCGGCGACTGCCACGCGCACACGGACTGGTCCGACGGCGGCTCGCCGATCGAGGAGATGGCGCTGGGGGCGGCGCAGCTGGGCCACGAGTACCTGGTCATCACGGACCACTCGCCGCGCCTGACGGTGGCCAACGGGCTGACCGCGGAGCGCCTGCGCAAGCAGCTGGCCGCGATCGGCGAGCTGAACGCCTCGCTGCCGGTGGGGTTCCGCGTGCTCACCGGCATCGAGGTGGACATCCTCGCGGACGGTACGCTGGACCAGGATCCGGCACTCCTCGCGGAGCTGGACGTGGTGGTCGGCTCGGTCCATAGTGGACTGAGGGACGACCGGGACACGATGACCGCGCGGATGCTGGCCGCGATCGCCAACCCGCACCTGGACATCCTTGGCCACTGTACCGGCCGCAAACTGTCCACAAAGGAGGGTACCGGGGACCGCTCGCACCGCCGCGCCGGTACCCGCCCGGAGAGCGCCTTCGACGCGGCGGCGGTGTTCGCGGCCTGCGCCTCCTACGACAAGGCGGTTGAGATCAACTGCCGGCCGGACCGGCTGGATCCACCCAAGCGGCTGCTCCGGCTGGCGGTCGAGGCGGGCTGCCGGTTCGCGGTGGACACCGACGCGCACGCGCCCGGGCAGCTGGACTGGCTGCCCAACGGATGCGAGCGGGCGGCCCGCTGCGGGGTCGACCCGCAGGCGGTGGTGAACACCTGGCCCGCGACGCGCCTGCGCGACTGGACGGATGGTCACGCGGCATCCGCCCCGGTCGCGTAGGGTCTCTGGCGTGGGAGACATTGATGACCTCGCGAACTCGTACGTCGACCAGTGGGCCCCGCTCGACCCGGTCGGTGCGACCCACGTCGGCATCGGCGGGTACGACGGCCTGCTGACCGACCTGTCACCGGAGGGTTTCGCGGCAGCCGCCGAGCTGGACCGGCGTACCCTGGCCCGGCTGGAGCTCATGGAGCCGGCCGACGAGCGGGAGCGGGTGGCCAAGGAGGCCATGCGGGAGCGGCTCGCGGTGTCTCTGGAGCGGTACGACGCGGGCGAGGTCACCAGCGAGCTGAACGTGATCCGCAGCGCGCTGCACGGGATCCGCTCGACCTTCGACCTGATGCCGCTGGCCGGCGCCGAGGCGGCGGCGAACGTGGCCGCCCGGCTGGCGGCGATACCGCGTGCGCTGGCGCAGTACCGGACCACGCTGTCCGGCGCCGCGGACGCCGGGCAGGTGGCCGCGCGGCACCAGCTCGCCGAGGTCGCCGCGCAGTGCGACAACTGGCTCGACCCGGCCGGGGACAACTTCTTCCCCGGGCTGCGCGACCGGGTGGTGGCGGCCGGCTCGCTGCCCGACTCGTTGCGCGCCGACCTGGACCGGGGTACCGCCGCCGCGAACGCGGCCACCGCCGGGTTCGCCGCGTACCTGCGCCAGGAGCTGACACCGCGCGGGCTGGACAAGGAGGCGGTCGGCCGGGAGCGGTACGCCCGCGCGTCCCGGTACTTCCTCGGCGCCACGGTGGACCTGGACGAGACGTACGCGTGGGGCTTCGCCGAACTGGCCCGGCTGGAGGCGGAGATGCGCCGGGTGGCCGACCGGATCGTGCCGGGCGCCTCGGTGGACGAGGCGGTGGCCGCCCTGGACGCCGAGCCGGCCCGCAACATCGCCGGCAAGGAGGAGTTCCGCGACTGGATGCAGGCGCTGGCCGACAAGACGATCGCGGACCTGCACGGCACCCACTTCGACATTCCCGAGCAGGTACGCCGGATCGAGTGCTGTATCGCGCCCACCTCGAACGGCGGCATCTACTACACCGGCCCCAGCGAGGACTTCAGCCGCCCGGGCCGGATGTGGTGGGCGGTGCCCCAGGGCCAGCAGGGCTTCTCCACCTGGCGCGAGGTGACCACCGTGTACCACGAGGGCACGCCGGGCCACCACCTCCAGATCGGGCAGACCGCGGTCCGCTCGGCGCTGCTGAACCGGTGGCGGCGCCTGCTCAGCTGGTGCTCCGGGCACGGCGAGGGCTGGGCGTTGTACGCGGAGAGCCTGATGGACGAGCTGGGTTACCTCCAGGACCCGGGTGACCGGCTGGGCATGCTGGACGGGCAGGCGCTGCGCGCGGCCCGGGTGATCGTGGACATCGGCATGCACCTGGAGCTGGTCATCCCGGCGGACAACCCGTTCGGCTTCCACCCGGGCGAGCGCTGGACGCCGGAGCTGGGCTGGGAGTTCATGCGCGCGCACTGCCGGGTACCGGACGACCTGCTGCGCTTCGAGGTGGACCGGTACCTGGGCTGGGCCGGGCAGGCGCCCGCGTACAAGGTGGGCGAGCGGCTGTGGCAGCAGGCGCGGGCGGACGCGAAGGCGCGCAAGGGCGCGGCGTTCGACCTGAAGGAGTTCCACCGGGCCGCGCTGAACCTGGGCTCGCTGGGCCTGGACCCCCTGAAGGCCGCGCTCGACCGGCTGTAGGCCGCCGCGCCCGGCCCCTCAGGACGAGTAGGAGATGCTCAGGCCGGGTGCGGTCAGGGTGCCTGCCTCGACGTACACCAGCTTCACCGTGGCGTTGGTGAAGAACAGGTCCGGGATGACCAGCAGCGGCGGCGAATCCGGCGTGAAGGTCACCGGGGCCACCCCGAGCAGCGTGCCCGAGATGCTGGTGGTGTAGAACGTCACGTCGTTCGATACGGTGAGCTTGCTGCTCTTGATGTCCATGGTGTGGCCGCCCACCGGCACCTGTAGTTCGAACGGCGTGGACGCGGAGCTGGTCATGGTGAACTCCAGCGTGCGGATGGTACCGCCGGTCCCGGTGTTCAGTGTCGCCACGCCGTCGTACGCCAGGCCGGCCTGCGACAGCAGCGCCGTGGTCTGGGTGGACGGCTGCGCGTTCACCACCAGCTGGCTGGGCGCGGTGGCGGCCAGCGCGGAGGCGCAGCCGGTCGTCATGGCCAGTGCCTTCTCCCGGTTGGTCTTCAGCTTCTTGAGCAGCGAGCTGATGTTGGTCGGGGTGGGTACCGCCTTGTGCGTCTTGGTGGCCTGCGCCGGGCTGGGTGACGGCGACGGGGACGGGCTCGCCGAGGTGGTCGCGGCCGCCTTCGGCGCGATCCCGAGCAGCTTGCCGATCGCGCCCAGCAGCCCGCTCAGCCCGCTCGACGAGGCGCTGCTGGCGGACGCGCTCGGCGAGGGCGACGGGGACGGGGACGCGCTCGGCGACGCGGTCGCGGTGGGCGTCGGTGTCGCCGGCGTGGCCTTCTTGCTGGCGGTGGGCGACGCGGTCGGCGTGGTACCGCACGACGCGGCGCTGGCCGGCACCGGGCCGGCCAGGAACACCGCGCCCAGGGCCAGCACGCTCACCACGATGACGGCGGCGGCGGTACCGCGGGCGGACGGCCCGTCACCGTCCACAATGGGCAGTACCACGGTGTCGTCGGGCGCGGCCGGCTCGCCGGCCTTGCGGCCCCAGGTGGTCGACGCGCCGGGCACCGGTACGGCTGCGGCCCGGCCCCAGGACGCGCCCAGCGCGCCGCCGACCATGCCGAGCACCATGCCCAGCAGGAAGCCGCCGAGATTGAGCCCGATCAGCCCGTACACGGAGATGGCCACGGCGATCACGCCGTAGAAGACGCGTTGCGCGGGGGTGAGCCAGATCAGCGCCCCGCACAGGATCAGCATCAGCGGGATGACCCACCCGAGGAAGCCCTGCGGGCCCGCCTGGATCTTCACGGGACTCAGGTCGAGGTGCGCGGAGAGCGCGTACTCCAACCCGGCCGCGAGCGTGATCAGCCCACCCCAGAACGGCCTTCCGCGCCGCCAGCGCCGGAAGTCCCGCTGGAACCGGGCATACCTGGTACGCACGTACCCTCCTGCCACCGTCACGGCACCGCACGGCGCGGGGCACGCGGAGGGTGGATCCCCGCTGGCCCGCGCCCGCCGGCCCGTTCAGCTAGAAGCACTCCGACTTGGTCACGTTGAGCGACAGGTCCAGGCCGTTGAGCACGAACGTGCCGGCGCTGGTCGACCAGGCCACCTGGCGCAGGTTCTTGATGACGACGTGGTCGGCCTGCTGGCCGAAGCCGCCCGCCGCGCCCACCGCACCGGCCGGCCCCTTGGTGAGGTCGGACGCGTCCTGGCCGATGCTGATGTTCGTGAACGTCGCGTCGCCCTGCAACTGGCTCATGTCGATGACCAGGTCGGTCGCGGTGACCGGGGTTCCCTTGTTGCCGGCCCGGATCACCAGCGTGATCGAGGTGCCGGGTACCACCACCGACTGGCACAGGTTGGTCAGGCTGGTGACGGTCTTGATGCCGGAGATGGCGACCGGGTGCACCTTCGGGTCGGAGAGGTTGGTCGCGTCCCCGCCCTTCTCCACGGCCAGGCCGCCGTACTGCACGAAGCCGTCGCCGTCGAGTTCGTCCGCGGAGACCTTGAAGGTGGAGCCCGACACCGAGAACGACGCCGCGATCGCGCCGTTGGCCATCCCGAAGATGATGGCGCCGGCGGCGGCCACGGCGGGCAGCATCACGACGGCGAACCGCCGCCACATGGTGCGGCCCAGCACCACGCCGCCTTGCTCGTCTTTCACGAATGTCCTCCTCGCGGGACCGGGCGGCGCCGCCGAAGGCCGGTAACCACCGGCACGTCGCGCTCGGCGGCGCTGGAAGGGGTGTCGTATGTGGGGCGCCCGTCTCGGTGACCGTGGGTGGGGGCGGTTGACGGGGCGTCGGCCAGATCTTGCCGGGAGGCGAGACGACTTCACAAGTGGCAGGCTACCCACGAGTAACACGAGGGCCCCGGGCCGGTAACCGAGGGTGGGCGGGGGTGGGTCGAATCACGCCGGGTAGATCAGTGCGTTACGGACCTACCCGGACATTGCCTCGATTCACAGCTACCCGGCGTAGCGGCCTTCCGGGACATCACGATTCCGTAACAAGATCACGTTCCGTACTCGCCGTGTCGTGGTGCCTGCGTTCGGTCCCGCGCCGGCGCGCACCCGGGCCGGGGCGCGGGATCACGTCCCGTGGCGAGTCGACCGGGTGCCCTTCGCCGCACTCCAGGCGCGCCCGTACCGCCCCGCCGCAGTCGCGGTGCGTCAACACGAGCGGGGGACCCTCGGGACCCACCAGGTACCGCTCGCCCCAGTCGCGTACCGCCGCCAGCACCGGGTACAGGTCGAAGCCCTTCGGGGTCAGCCGGTACTCGTGCCGCTCCCGGGCGCCCGGCTCCCGGTACGGCACCCGGCGCAGTACACCCTCCTCGACCAGCATCGCCAGCCGGTTGGTCAGCACCTGGCGGGGTATCGCGGTGCGCTCGCGCATCTCGTCGAACCGGCGTACCCCGTTGAATACCTCGCGCAGCACGACGAGCGTCCACTTCTCGCCGAGCACGGCCATGGCCCGCCCGATGGGACAGTTGTCCACGGACCAGTCCAGCGCGTCCGGCCGCGCGGCGGGCAACGAAGCGGTGGTGAGCGGTGCCATGTGACCGAGGCTAAGTCGCGTTGACAGACCCGGCAATCGCTGCGACGCTGAGTTCGTGCAGAAGACTCAGGACGGTACCCGCAGCCGCACCTTCACCTGGACCGACCCGGCCGGTACCGCCGCGCTGCTGGGCCGGCGCAGCGGCCTGGAACTGCTGCGCGCCATGATGGCCGGCGAGGTGCCGCGCCCGCCGGTGATGGAGATGCTCGGGGTGGAGCGGATCGAGGTGGACGAGGGCCGGGTGACCGTGGTCATCACGCCGCAGGAGTTCCATTACAACCCGCTCGGCACTGTCCACGGTGGAGTGCTGGCCACGCTGCTGGACACGGCGGCGAGCTGCTCGGTGCACGCGGCGCTGCCGGCCGGTACCGGGTACACCACGCTGGACCTCAGCACGAAGTTCGTCCGGCCGGTGACCGTGGGCTCCGGCCAGCTGCGCTGCGTGGGCGGCGTGCTGTCGATGGGCCGGCGTACCGCCCTGGCCGAGGCCCGGCTGCTCGACTCGGCCGGCAGGCTGGCCGCGCACGCCACCGCGAGCTGCATGCTGTTCGAGGCGCCGACGTCCTGACCCGCCCGGTCCCAACCGGACCCGCCCCGGGGCGGGGCTGTGGAACCGTGCCCCGGGATGGGATGCTGTCGCGGGGTCATCGGGTGGGGGCGGGGAGAGCGTGGACGGCAAGTCCGGCGGGGAGGTCGAGGCGGCAGAGCTCGCCGGCCTGCCGCACCGGGTACCGGCCCGGCCGCTGCGCCCGCACGATCCGCGCAAGGTCGGCGACTACCAGCTGATCGGCCGGCTGGGCGAGGGCGGCATGGGCCGCGTCTACCTGGCCCGCTCGGGCGCCGGCCGGCTGGTCGCGGTGAAGGTGATCCGCGACGCGCTGGCCGAGGACAGTGACTTCCTGCGCCGGTTCCGCGGCGAGGTGGCGCGGGCCCGGCAGGTACCGCCGTTCTGCACGGCGGAGGTGCTGGACGCCGACCCCGATCACGACCCGCCGTACCTCGTGGTCGAGTTCGTGGACGGCCCGACCCTGGCCGACGTGGTCGAGCGGGACGGCCCGCTCACCCCGGCCAACCTGCACGGCCTCGCCGTCGGCATGGCCGCCGCGCTGACCGCGATCCACGGCGCCGGCGTCATCCACCGCGACCTCAAGCCGAGCAACGTGCTGCTCGCCCCGGGTACCCCGAAGGTGATCGACTTCGGCATCTCCCGGCCGGTGGACGGCACCATGACCAACTCCACCGGCAACTTCGTGCTGGGCACCGTCTCGTACATGTCGCCGGAGCGCTTCGGCGCCGACGCCAGCCGCACGCTCAGCCCGGCCGCCGACATCTTCGCCTGGGGCGCGGTGGTCACCTTCGCCGGTACCGGCAAGGTGCCGTTCCCGGCCGACTCACTCGCCGAGATCGCGATGCGGATCATGACCGACCCGCCGGAGCTGGACGGGCTCACCGGCACGCTGCGCGACCTGGTGGAGCGGGCGCTGGCCAAGGAGCCGGCGCAGCGGCCCACCGCGCGGGAGCTGCTGGAGCAGCTGACCACGGCGGTA
>DATEJJ010000266.1:0-2663 GCA_035278125.1 Rugosimonospora sp. | reverse complement strand
CCATCGGCGCCGCCATCGAAGCTCTCCGCGCCGCCTGGCACTCCCGCACCCCGCAGACCCCCCTCCTCACCGCCGCTTGAGACTGGTCAGTCGACCGGGCGGTAGTGGACGTGCTGGGCGTCCAGGCGGGGGAGGTGGGCGATCAGGCGCTTGCGGAAGGCGTCGAAGGGGGCGCGCTGCGGCGTCCAGCCCACCTCGGCCAGCGCGGCCAGGCGCGGGAAGGCCCGCCACTCCACCAGGTCGGGCGTGGGCAGGTACTCCGTCCAGAGCTGGCCCTGCACGCCGTACACGTCGCCGGGCTGGTACCCGTAGACCTGGTCCAGCGGGAGCGGGCCGAAGATGGCCAGCGGCTCGTCCGGGCTCAGCGACTCGGCCCAGTCGAAGTACGTGTACACCTGCGGTACGGCCACCACCTCGAAGCCCGCCTCGCGCGCGGCGGCCACCCGGCTCTCGTCGCGCCAGGCGAAGACCACCGCGCCGGGCGGGGCACCGTAGTCGAGCACCTCGTCCCAGACCGCGATCCGGCGGCCCCGCCCGGCCAGGTGACCGGCCAGCCGCGCGGACCACCAGCCGAGCAGGTCGTCCACTGTGGACAACCCCGCGGACCGTACCCGCGCCGCCGCCTCCGCGCTTCCCGCCCACTCGTCGGGCGGTACCTCGTCGCCACCCAGGTGCACCAGTTCGAACGGGAACACGCTGGTCAGCTCGTCCAGCACCGCGGTGACGAAGCGGACGGTCGGCTCGGCCACGTTGAGGATGTGGCTGGAGATGCCCCACGAGGTGCGTACCTCCAGCCGCCGCTCCGGATCGTTGCCCAGCTCCGGGTACGCGGCGATGGCGGCCTGCATGTGCCCGGGTACGTCGACCTCCGGCATGATCCGTACCCCGCGCCGGGCCGCGTACCCGACCAGGTCGCGCAGCTGCTCCTGGGTGTACCAGCCGCCATGGGGCGTACCGTCGAAGCGCCCGTGCCGGGCGTGCCCCCGGTTGGACTCGCGGCGGAACCCGCCCACCTCGGTCAGCAGCGGGTACCGCCGCACCTCGAAGCGCCAGCCCTGGTCGTCGGTCAGGTGCAGGTGCAGGGTGTTCAGCTTGTGCATGGCCAGCAGGTCGACGTACCGGTACAGGAACTCCACCGGCTGGTACCAGCGGGCCACATCGAGCAGGCTCCCCCGCCACGCGTAGCGGGGCACGTCCACGATTTCGACGCACGGTACCGCCCCGCGTGCGTCACCGGGCGGGAGCAGCTGGCGCAGCGTCTGTACCGCCCAGCGCAGGCCGGCCAGGCTGCCCGCCGCGCGTACCCCGTCCGGCCGGACCACCAGCCGGTACCCCTCCGGGCCGAGTTCAACCTCGTCCACCTCGGTGAAGGTGAGCCCGTCCCCCTCGGGGTACGGGTGCAGCAGCTCGCGTACCAGCGCCGCGATCGGCTCTGGCGCGCGCAGCCCGGACCCGGGGGTGAGCAGGTACTCCCCCTCGCCCTGGACGAGTGAGGAGGGCGCGGGTACCAGGTTGAGGTCGGCCACGGTGTCAGCGTACGTCGCCCGTCCGGTACGCCGCACGTGTTGGTCGCGCGCCGCACGGCGGTCGTACCATGGGCGCATGGCGGAGGCGGTACGGGTACCGATCCGGCGGCTCCAGCAGCACGCCAGCGAGCTGATCGCGGAGGTGGAGGCGGGCCGCCGGGTGGAGATCACGCGCAACGGCCGGCTGGTCGCGGTGCTCGCCCCGCCCGATCCGGAGCAGGCGGCCTGGGAGCGGCTGGTGGACCGCGGCGCGGTGGACCCGGCGGCGGACAAGGTGGGTGGCCTCGCCGGCTGGCCCACCCCGCGCGGCACCCCGTCGCACCGGCTCACCGAGACCCTCACCGCGCTGCGCGACGAGGAAGGCGAGCGGTGATCTACCTCGACTCCGGTGCGCTGGTGAAGCTGGTCATGCCGGCACCGGAGAGCGCCGCGCTGGGCGGGTACCTGCGGGCGCACGCGGACGTGCGGCACGTGGCCAGCGCGCTGGTACGCGCCGAGATCCGGCGGGCGCTGCGCCGGTCCGGGGCGACCACCCGGCAGCAGCACACCGCGGAGAAGCTGCTGGCCACGGTGATCACCATCTCGGTCACGGACGAACTGCTCGACGCGGCCGGCAACCTGGACGATCCCGGGCTGCGCAGCCTGGACGCGATCCACCTGGCCACCGCGCGGAGCCTGGGCGCCGGGCTGACCGGGTTCGTCACGTACGACCACCGGCTGCTCGCCGCCGCCCGCGCCGCGGGACTGCCGACCGCCGCGCCCACCGGCAAGGCGTGAGCGCGGGAGGCGTACGCACAGCGACGATCGGGTGACCCCGCAGGCGACCTGCGTGCATCGATGGAAGTCCGCCGGTAAGCTGCCCGGGTGCCTGCGTACCTGCGAGATCCCGACGAACAGATAGGCAGTCCCGGGCACCGGGGACACGAGAAGCGCCGTCACGTTCGGTGGTACCCGTTGGCAATCGTGGTGGCGGCCGTCGGGCTGCTGAGCCTGTCCGGTGGGCTGTTCCTGCTCAGCATGCGACCGGTCACCCACACCGACGCGGTGAGCGCCGCGCGGCAGCCCGTACCCTCGGCTGATCCGACCGCGCCGGACCCGGGCAGTGCGCTGCCGGCCACGCCGTCACCGGCCACCTCG
>DATEJJ010000265.1:0-3216 GCA_035278125.1 Rugosimonospora sp. | reverse complement strand
GCGGTCACGCTCGGCGCCGAGGCCGGCATCCCGGTGCTCGCCGCGGCCGGGCGGCGGCGGGCCGACCCGTACGCGCCGATCGCCGACGCGCTGGCCGACCACGTCCGGCGTACCCCGGCCAGCGTGCTGGTCGGCCAGGTGCGCGGCTGCGTCGGGCTGGACGTGGTGCTGCCCGAGCTGGTCGGCCGGGTACCGGTCTCCCCCGCGCACCAGGCGGGCCGGCTGGCCATCGAGGCGGTCGGGCGGTTCCTCGACAACGTGGCCGAACGCCGCCGGCTGCTGCTCGTACTCGATGATGCGCAGTGGGCGCAGCCCGAGGCGGCCGAACTCCTCGCCCACCTCGTCCGCCGGTCCTGGCCGCGGACCCGGGTGGTGCTGGCCTGCCGGGCCGGCGCGGTGCCGCCGGGCGCGCTGCTCGGCCAGTACGTGGCCGACCTGGCCCGGTCCCGCCTCATCCACGGGCACCGGCTCACCCCGCTCCCGGACAACCAGGCCGACCAGCTGGTACGCGCGACCTCCGGGCGGCTGGACTCCGCCACCCGCGCGGAGATCCTGCGCCGGGCGGGCGGGCTCCCGCTGTTCCTGGTGGAACTGGCGCAGGCCGGGCCGGGCGGAGGCGACGAGTTGCCGTGGCACCTGCGGCTGGTGGCGATGCAGCAACTCGCCGGGATCCCGGAGCCGGTGCTGGCGCTGCTGCGCCGGATGGCGCTGGCCGGCGAGACGGTACGGGCCGAGGACCTGGCGCAGGACGGGCTCCCGGTGGAGCAGGTGCTCGACCACCTGGAGGTGGCGCGCCGGTTCGCGGTGGTCGGGGAGACCCGGCAGGGCTTCGGGTTCCGCCACCCGCTGGTGCAGGAGGTGCTCGCCGGCAGCCTCGGGCCCAACCGGCGGCGGCTGTGGCGCCGCGACCTGCGCCACGGCCATCTCGGTACGCGGCGCCCGCCGGCCCGGGTGTCCCCGGCCTGAGGGGTGTGGGCGGAGGCCCCGGCCCCCCTTCCGGGACCTCCGCCAGACGGGTCTACGCGCCCGGGACAGTGATCGCGTAGACCTTGCTGTTGCCGTCGGTGTTGTCGTTGGAGGCCATGAACACCTTGCCCTCCGCCACCGCCAGCGGTGCACCGAGATAGTCCTGCTCCGTGCTCAACTGCACGAATCCGATCGGCTGGCAGGTCACCGCGCCGCAGCCCGCCGCGGTGAACGCGTACAGGGCGGCGTCCACCGGGAAGCCGGAGGCCGGTCCCTTGCCCACGAAGACCACGCCGCCCACCACCACAGGAGCGGAGGCGAAGCCGGCCGCGAAGTTCACGCCGGTCCAGAGCGGCTCGCACTGCGCCCTGCCGCAGCCGGCCGCCGGGTACGCGGCGACCACGCCGATCGTGTTGGGGTCGGGCGACGCCTGGGTGGTGGCGTACACCACGCCGCCGGACACCGCGGGCGCGCCGTTCACCCCGCCGTCACCGGTGTCGTAGGTACGCAGCGGCTTGCACACCTTCGCGCCGCAGCCGCCGGCCGGGAACGCGAACAGGTGGAAGTCGGTGTTCGTACCGTTGCCGAACAGCGTGGTGGAGCCGACGAACACGGTACCGGCGGTGACCGTAGGCGCTGCGGCCCGGTCGGCCGGCCCGCCCAGATCGGCGGTCCACAGTGGAGCGCACCGGGCCGCCCCGCACCCGGCCGCGGCGAAGACCAGCAGCCGCCCGGTGACCAGGTCCGGGGTGGAGATGGAGGTGCTGGCGTACACGAGACCGTTGCCCACCGCCGGCGCGCCGATCAGCTCGCCGGCCTGGCCCCGGCCGGTCCACAGCGGGTTGCACAGCGGCTTGCCGCAGCCGGCCGCGGTGAACGCGTACAGGTTGCCGCCGAAGTCACCGGCGTAGGCGATGCCGCCGGACACCGCGACCGACGAGTCGATGACCGCGTCGGCCAGCTGCGCCCGCCAGGCCGGCCGGCAGGTGGCCGCGCCGCAGCCGGCCGCGGGGAAGGCGTACAGGAAGTGGTCGGCGGAGCCGATCAGCACCAGGCCGCCGGCGACCGCCGGGGTACTGGTGATGTCGTTGTCCGTCTGGCCGGTCCACAGTGGCTTGCACGCCGCCGCGCCGCAGCCGCCGGACGGGAACGCGGAGAGCTTCCCGTCGAACCCGGCGATGTAGAGCACGCCGCCGGCCACCACCGGGCCGCCCTCGGTGAGCGTGTTCTGCCCGAACGGCTCGGTGAAGGCGATCGCGAGCCGGGCCGCGTTGCCCGGGTTGAACGCGTGCTCGGCCGGGTTGGTGTTCAGGTGCTGGGCGGACTGCCCGAACTGCGGCCACTGGCTCAACGCGGCGGCGGGGCGTGCGGCGGCTGGGATTACGGCGGCTGGGATGGCGGCGGCTGGGATGGCGGCGGACGCGGCCGCCGGTAGGGCGGAACCCGCGAGGGCCAGGGACGCCAGCAGGACCGTGAACACGAACAGTCCACGGCGGCGGCGGGGCGGAGTTGGCACGGCGCCTCCCGAAACGACAAGCGACAGTTGCGCGACAGTACGCATACCGATCCGTCGCAGGTTCACCCGCGCCCGCGCGGGCGCTGCCGCTTTCTGCCGCCGCCGGACCGCCGCGGCGCACCCGCGAAGCCCGTCCCCGCAGGCCACCGGCGCGACCCGCCCGCAACGGAGTGACTGTATTCGATGGGCACCTGACTGGTAGGCACATCCATAGACTTAGGACTATGCCGCTCTCCAGCCAGCTCCCGTCCTGCCCGGCCAGTACCCGCCGGGCCGCGGTGCTGGCCGCGGCGATCGGCTGCCTTGACGCGTACGTGGACGCGTGGGTGGCGCAGCCGCCGGAGCAGCCCGATGACCCGGGGCCGGCGGTACTCGCCGCGCTCGTGGGCGCCAGTACCCACCCCACCGCCGGCTGGTACGCCAGCCGCGCGCTCACGGTATGGCGCCACGGGTTCCACCGCGGTACCGCCCGCCCCGGCCTGTACGGGGGCCAGGCCGGGTACGTCGCCGGACTGTCCTGTGTGGCCAGTAGCCAGCAGCGGCTGCGCGGGCTGGTGGAGCGGGAGGCGCGGGTACTCGCCCAGCGGTGGACCGCCGCTCCGCTGGCCGGCGGCGGGTACACGCTCGTCGACGGGCTGCCCGGGGCGGTACTGGCGCTGTCCTGCGACCCGGGACCGGCCGCGGACCGGCTGGTACCGCTGGCCCGGCGGCTCGCGGCGGTACCGGACTGGCCG
>DATEJJ010000264.1:0-6210 GCA_035278125.1 Rugosimonospora sp. | reverse complement strand
CCGCGCGCACGGCGGGGCGGCCGCGCCGGTGGTGCCGCGCGACCGCCCCGGGGGAGCGCAGGTGGAGCCGGGTTGTGGCGGAGCCGGGCACCCCCACCGATTGCCCGGACGACGTGCTGGTCACCGTGGCGGAACCCGCCGCGTCCGGTACCCGGCGTAGCCGCCCACGCCCAGCAGCAGCACCAGCAGCCCGGCGCCCAGCAGCAGCGGCGTCAGCGAGCCGGTCTGGGTACCGCCGGCGCCGGTGGGCACGCCACCGCTGGGTACCCGCCCCTGCTCCGCCGCGTCCACCCGCAGCTGCGCGGTCAGCCCGCCGGACTTGGCGTCCAGCACCAGCAGCGAGTACACGTCACCGGGCCGCAGGTGCACGGACAGCGTGCTGGCCGGGCCGTTGTTGGTGCCGTTGACCCGCAGCGTCCAGCGGCCGGGCGTCACCGGGTAGTAGGTGGTGGTGGTCGCGAACGCGACGTCCCTGGCGAACTCGCCGGTACCGGAGCCGCTGCCGGCGATCGACGCGTCGAGCACCGGCGCGTGTACCGACGCCTGCACGATACGCACCTTCGCCTTGCCGCCCGGTGGCGGGGACAGGTCGTCGTCGATCACGCGCAGCCCGAGATCGGCGTGGTGACCCACCCCCGCCACCGTGTACGCCTGACCGGCGGACACCGTGACCGTGGTGGTCAGGACGGGCGCGGACGACGCGGGGGCACCGGCGCCGCGCATGGCCACCGCGTACGTACCGGTGGGCACGGTCAGGTAGGAGGAGACGACACCGTAGCCGACGCCGGGGAAGACCTTGGGCTTGCCGCTGCTGCCGACGGTGCCGAGGTACACGTCCACGTCGGGTGTGTCCGGGGACAGGTGGGCGAGCCGGACGTACCCCACGGCGCCGCTGGCACCGGCGGGTTTTGCGTCCACTATGGATAGTCCAAGCAGGGCGATCGCGAGCCCCGCCAACGCACCGAGCCTGCGGCGGAGCACGGGTGCGAACAGGAAAACGCTTGCGGCGGGTGCCGTCACGGGTTGCCTCCAGGCGGAAACCGGAATCGATGGCGTGACAGGATGAGCACTACGGGTACGGTCGCCCATTGCGCACCAACATCACCATGGTCCGTACGGTCCGCGCCTTCCGTCCCCCTGGGCGCGCGCCGGAGAAAGCGTGCGATGCCCCGACAACCGAATACGTCAATCCCCGTCGACCCCTGTCGACCCCGTTCTCAACTCCAGATGGGTGACGTACACCGGTGGCCGGAACCGCGACGGCGGCACGCCCGCGCCCGGCGAGCACGTCAGCCGCATCGCGTCCGGGGTGGCGAGGAAGTCGCGCATCCGGTGGGAGACCGGGGACCCGGTGGTGCTCGGCACGCAGCTGGCCCGGCTGTCCCGCCTCGCGTACCGGATCGTCTGGGCGAACCCGCGCACCGCGAGCCCGCGGTACCGGCCACTGGTCGGCCGCATGGCGGCGGCATGGCCGCACTGCGACGCGGTGGTGAGCGCCCACCGCCTGGCCGCCGTGCCGGAGTTGGTCGCGGCGCTGGCCGATCCGGTGCGTACGAGGGGGAGAACAAGGGCCGCGGGTGCTCCCGCCGGCCGATCCCACTGCTTAGGATGACCCCCGAATGTGTCCGACGAGGGGGACTGGATGAAGAAGACGGTCATCATCGGCAGCGCGGTCGCGCTCTTACTGGCCGGCGCCGCTGGCAGCGCCACCGCGTCACCGGCGGCCTCGACCGGCACCGCGAGCGCGGCGATCAGCTGGGGTCCGTGCACGGATCCGGGGCTGCAGCAGGCCGGCGCGGTCTGCGGCATGCTGTCCGTGCCGCTGGACTACAACCACCCGGACGGCGCGAAGATCCAGATCGCCGTCTCGATGGTCAAGCACAAGGCGCCCCAGGCGAAGTACCAGGGCATTATGATCACAAACCCGGGCGGACCGGGCGGTTCCGGCCTGGGCCTGGCCACCCTCGGCGCGTCCGTGCCCAACAACGCCGGCGACGCGTACGACTGGATCGGCTTCGACCCGCGCGGCGTGGGCTCCTCGGTGCCGGCGCTGTCCTGCATCCCGGACTACTTCAGCGCGAACCGCCCCGAGTACGTGCCCACCACACCCGCGCTGGAGCGCACCTGGCTGGCCCGGTCCAAGTCGTACGCCACCGCGTGCGGCGCGGACAACCTGGCCCTGCTGCGGCACATGACCACCATCGAGGTGGCCAAGGACATGGACCGCATCCGGCAGGCGCTGGGCCGGGACCAGATCAACTACTACGGCTTCTCGTACGGCACCTACCTGGGCCAGGTCTACTCGACCCTGTTCCCGCAGCGGGTACGCCGCATGGTGCTGGACAGCAACGTCGACCCGCGGAAGGTGTGGTACCAGGCCAACCTGGACCAGGACGTGGCGTTCGAGCGGAACGTGAAGATCTGGTTCGGCTGGCTGGCCCGCTACGACAGCGTGTACCACCTGGGCACGACCGAGCAGGCGGTGGAGAAGCTCTGGTACGCCACCAAGGAGAAGCTGCGCAAGAACCCGGTGGGCGGGGTGGTCGGCCCGGACGAGTGGACCGACATCTTCCTGTACTCCGGCTACTACCAGTTCCTCTGGGTGGACCTGGGCAACACGTTCGCGGGGTGGGTGCACAACGCCAACGCCACCGCGGTCGTCAACTGGTACCAGTCGGCCGACGGCCCGGGTAACGACAACGGGTTCGCCGTCTACAACGCGGTGCAGTGCACCGACGTGCAGTGGCCGACCAGTTGGGCGCAGTGGCGCCGGGACAACTGGCGGGTGTACCGGATCGCGCCGTTCGAGACCTGGGGCAACGCCTGGTACAACGCGCCCTGCCTGTACTGGCCGGCGCCGGCCCGCACGCCGCTGACCATCAACGGCAGCAAGGTGAAGAGCGTCCTGCTCATCGACGAGACGCTGGACGCGGCCACGCCGTTCGAGGGCAGCCTCGAGGTGCGCCGGCTGTACCCGCACTCCAGCCTGATCGCCGAGCCGGGCGGCACCACGCACGCCGGCACCCTGCTGGGCAACGCGTGCGTGGACGACCAGATCGCCGCGTACCTCGCCACGGGCAAACTGCCCGTACGCAAGCCGGGTAACGGGCCGGATACGCTCTGCGACCCGCTGCCCCAGCCGGTACCGACCGCGTCGGCGGCATCCGCCGCGGCGGCACCGGCGACGGCCGCGCCGCTGACATCGACGGTGCCCGGGCACCGGCCGCTGTTCCTGCTGCACGGCTGACGCACATCCCACACGAAGGGGCCGGTCCTGGCAGGGCCGGCCCCTTCCGTCACGCCACCGTCCGTTACGCGACCGTGCCTAACCGGGCGTGGCCGTCGGTCAGGATCGCGGCCCGGATGCGGCGCAGCACCGGCCCCGGTTCGATGGACAGCTCCCGGGCCAGCACCTCGCGGGCGCGGGCGTACACGCCGAGCGCGTCGGCCCGCCGGCCGCTGGCCGCCAGCGCCGACATGAGCTGGCCGTAGAACGGCTCGTGCAGCGGGTGCACCAGCACCAGCCGGGTCAGCTCCGGCACCAGGTCGAGATGGTGGCCCAGGGCCAGCTCCGCCTCGGTACGCAGCATCGTGGCGGTCAGCCGCAGCTCCTCCAACCGGGCGATCTCGCCCTGCGCCGCGGCCACCAGCGCGGCCTCGGCCAGCGGCTCACCCCGCCACAGGTCCAGCGCCCCGCGCAGCATCCGGCTGGCCTCCACGGCGTGCCCGTGCCGCAGCGCCTGACCGCCGCGGGCCACCAGGTCCTCGAACTCCAGCGCGTCCAACTGCGTGGTGTCCACCCGGATCACGTACCCGCCGGGCTGGGTGAGCAGCAGGCTGGCCGGGCCCCACCGGGCGCGGTGCGGTTCGAGCAGGTGGCGCAGGGCAGAGACGTGGGCCTGGATGGTACCGGCGGCCGAGCGCGGCGGGTACCGCTGCCACAGCCACTCCATCACCCGCTCGACCGGTACCACCCGGTTGGCGTGCGCGAGCAGCGCGCTGAGCAGGATGCGCCGTTTCGCGCCAACGATCTCGACAGGGCCGCCCGGGCCCTGGATGCGTAGTGCTCCGAGTATGCCGAAGCGCATCTGCGCCGCCACCAATGACAAGAGATAGATAAATTTCCATATTTGTTACCAAGGTAGTTGTCTGTTACGAAGGAAAGCAGGAACCGAAAACCCCCCGGGGGCAGCCATTACTAGCCAATCGCAAGTCGTCTGACCAGGGTCGTCGCAAGCCCTCCCCTACATGCTGACGTATCCGTTCCCTCGCGGTCAGTTCACCGCGCAGACACTGTGGAGGGTGCCCGATGGCGTCCGTCAATCCCGCTGGTAGCAGCGCAGCCCCGCGGATCTCCCTGTACCCGGCGACCGCCGTCCCGCTGTTCGGCGGTACCGACCGCACCGGCGTGCCGGCCGACGGTCCACCGGGTGGCCTCTTGCGACTCGGGCCGCACGGCCTGTGGCTGCTGCTGCGCGGCTACTACCGGGACCGGATCGCCTGGGTCGCGCTGCTCGTGTTCGCGATCGTGCTCGCCTACGGCGGCGGTGCCGTGCTCTTCTGGTTCCACGCGATCTACCTGGGCGAGGGCGGCCCGGCGATCAGCCCGTGGCTGCACTGGCTGCTCGACTCCACCGCCGGCTTCGTCGGGCTCACCCCGGCGCTCGCGATCATCATGCCGCTGACCGCCAGCCTCAACGCGGCGCACGCCGGACTCCCGGCATCCACCGGCCGGTACGTGCTCACCACCGGTACGCTCTTCGCGGTCATCACCGCACCCGGCCCGCTGCTGCACAACGCACTGGTCGGCCGGGGTACCTGGGTGGCGACGCAGGTGACCAGGCTGGTCGGCGACGGGCGGCCGCCGAGCCCCATCCACCACATCCCGCCGCTGGTGGACATGGCCGGCCAGGTGGCGGTCGGGCTGCCCACCTACATCGCGCTGACCGGACTCGGTCTGCTCGCGGTGCGGGCGTTCGGTCACCGCACGACCGCGGACCGGGTCACTCAGTAGCCGTTCACGCCGGGCAGGGACCGGCCGGGGCAGACCGCGGCACGCTGGACGAACACCTCGCGTACCGTCTCCCCGGCCGGTGCCGGCGGGTGCAGTACCAGTACCTCCAGCCACACCCAGTCCCGGTACCTCGAAACGTGCGACACCCCGATCACCTCCGCGGTCAGCGCCCGGCCGCCGGCGAACTGGACACTCGCCGCGGAGTCCAGGTGGACAACATCGCCCGGGTTGGGGGACACTAGTGTCCTACTCATCCGTGTTCCTCCCTTTCGTCGTGGCGGGCACGGTACACCCACGCGCCCGTACGGCGACGGACACCGTGTCCACCAAAGGGTGACCGGATCAGACCCGCGGGCTGGCGGACACGGCCAGTACGGTGCCCCGGTGGTCCTCCAGCCAGCAGGCACCCGGCCGCGCCGGTACCGCCACCAGCTCACCGCGGACCACCTGGCGCCGGCCGTCCAGCCCGGCCAGCAGCGCGCCGTCCCCGCCCAGCACCACCAGTTCGCCGTCCACGGGTAGCAGCAGCGGCCCGGACGGCGACTCGGACACGCCGACCCGCCCCGCGCGCAGCCCGTCCAGCACCATCCCGACCGTGGCGTCCCGCGGGTCCTCGACCGGGCACAGCACCCAGGTGGTCGGGGTACCCGGCGGCGGGCCGTCGGCTGGGTCGTGGAAGTCGGAGCCGCCCACCGGTACCAGCCGCGGGTCCACCGCGAGCAGCCAGGCCAGCGGCGCCGTCCAGCTGCGGTCCCACCACCCGGAGTGCCACACCTCGGCCAGGTGCGGCGGCGCGGGCAGCGGGTGCAGCCAGGCGAAGTCCGCGGCGAGCGGGTGGTTCACCGACAGCAGGCCGCCGCGTTCCTCCACAGTGGACAGCCAGTCCGCGGCCGGTGCGCGGAAGTCCACCCAGCCGATGTCGCCGAACGCGTTGGCGTGCCCCCGCCCGGTGGTCAGCTCCTGGCCGGGGAGCAGCAGCACACCCCGCTCGGCGCCGAGCAGCGGGTGGTGGCTGACCGTGTTGTGCTCGGTGACGGCGAGGAAGTCCAGCCCCTGCGCGGCGGCCAGCCGGGCCAGCGCGGGTACGGTCAGCACGCCGTCCGAGTGCTCGGTGTGCGCGTGCAGGTCACCGGCGAGCCAGCGGTACCCGGGCGGGGCGGGCGGCGCCGGCCCGCCGCGCGCCGGCCGTTCCGGCC
>DATEJJ010000263.1:0-3522 GCA_035278125.1 Rugosimonospora sp. | reverse complement strand
CCACCGCCGCCAAGGTCTCCATCGACTTCATCACCAGCGCCCCGCTCGGCTCGCCCACCTGGACCGTGAGCGCCGGGCGCTGCCTGCGCAGCCCGGCGGAGACCGCCTGCCTGTTCGGCACGCTCAAGCCGGGCGCCTCGGCGTGGGCCGCCATCGGTGGCGTGCTGGCCAAGACGTTGGCCCGCGGGGCGCGGGTCAGGAACACCGTCACCCTGACGAGCGACACCGCGCTGGCCGACCCCGGGCACGCGGTCGCGCACGCGGACTTCACCACCCCGGGCGGCACCCCCTCACCCGCCGCGCCCTCCGGGCCCTCCGCGAGCGCCCCGGCCGCCGCCGGTGCGGCGAAGCCCGCCGCGCACCCGCTGAATCCACTGTGGATGATCCCGCCCGCGGTGGTACTGGCCGGCGGAGTGCTGGCGCTCGTCCTGACGCTGCGTTCCCGCCGTACGCCGGCAACCCGCTGACCGCGGGCTACGCTGCGAGGCGTGGCATTTCGCGGCTGGCCTTCGGAGGCGCTGGAGTTCTACGAGGGCCTGGAAGCAGACAACTCCAAGACGTACTGGACCGCACACAAGGCGGTGTACGAGAAGCAGGTTCACGGTCCCATGGCCGACCTGCTGACCGACCTGGAGCCCGAGTTCGGGCCGGGCCGGATCTTCCGCCCGTACCGGGACGTGCGGTTCAGCGCGGACAAGTCGCCGTACAAGACAGCGATCGCGGCCCGGCTGGACCGGGGCGGGTACCTCCAGCTCTCCGCGCGCGGGCTGGGCGCCGGGTGCGGGATGTACATGATGGAGCCGGCGCAGCTGGCCAGCTACCGCGCGGCGGTCGCCGCCACCGCCAGCGGCGAGCGGCTGGTCCGGGTCGTCGCCGAGCTGGCCAAGCACAAGATCGAGGTACACGGCCGGGAGGCGCTGCGCAGCGCGCCGAAGGGGTACCCGAAAGATCATCCGCGGATCGACCTCTTGCGCAACAAGGGGATCGTGGCCTGGCGCGACTGGCCGATCGCGGCCTGGCTGGGCACGGCCGCGGCCCGGCAGCGGGTGGCCGAGTTCCTGCGCGCGTGCCGACCGCTGAACGACTGGCTCGCGGAGAACGTGGGTGGTAGCCTGGATTCTTGAGTGTTCAAGAAAGGAGGCCGCCATGGAGGTCAAGGAGCTGGGCCACGTGGTCCTCTACGTCCACGACATCCGGCGCTCCGCGCACTTCTACCGCGAGGTGCTGGGCTGGCGGCAGATCCTGCCCGCCCCCGACGACCTGGGCGGGATGCCGGTCGCCGCGTTCTCCGCGCCCGGCGGTCGCACCCACCACGAGCTGTTGCTGATCGAGGTCGGGCCGGACGCCGCCGAGCAGCCGCCCGGCCGCCGCGTCGGGCTCTACCACTTCGGCCTCAAGATCGGCGACAGCGACGACGAGCTGCGCGAGGCGCTGGCCCGGCTGACCGAGGCGGGCACCACGATCCTGGGGTCCTCGGACCACACGGTCACGCACAGCCTGTACATCGCCGATCCGGACGGCAACGAGATCGAGCTGTACGTCGACGTGCCCGGGGTGAACTGGCGGGACGACCCGCTGCTGATGGCCAGCCCGGTCAAGCCGCTGCACCTCTGAGGCGCCCCGCGTCAGCCCGTCACCGCCGCCTGGTGCGCGTCCACGGCCCTGGCGGTCAGCTGGAAGGCCGCGTCCGCCCGGTCGTGCAGGCGCTGGGCGACGGCGATGTAGAGCAGGTCGAGCACGACGAGTTGGGCGTGGCGGGCGGACAGCGGCTCCGGCCGAAGCGGTGTGGCCTGCAGCGCGGCCAGTAGCACGACGTCCGCGACGCCGGCCAGCGGGGAGCCGGGGAAGCCGGTGAGCGCGATCGTGGTGGCACCGTGGCTGCCCGCCTCGGCGAGGATCTCCACGGTCTCCCCGGTCGCGCCCCGGTGCGACACCCCCACCGCGACGTCGCCGGTGGCCAGCGTGGCGGCGCTGGCCAACCCGTCGTGGATGTCCACCCACGACCACGCGGCGATCCCGATGCGGTGCAGGCAGACGCGCAGCTCCGCGCCGACCAGGGCGCTGCTGCCGGCACCGTAGATGTCCACCCGCCGGGCGCCGGCCACCGCGCGCGCCGCCCGCTCGATCGAGCGCAGGTCGAGCAGGGTGGCCGTGTCGTGCATGGCCCGGGTGTCCGCCGCCATGATCTGGCGGAGTACCCGGTCCAGCGGGTCGGCCGGTTGGATCTCCGGGCCGATGTCCACCCAGCCCGCCGAGCGGGCCGCGCGGCCGGTCTCGCCGGCGATGCCCAGCCGCACCTGGGCGTACCCGGTGAAGCCGAGGGCGCGGCAGAACCGGGTGACCGTGGCCGGCGAGGTGCCGGAGCGCGCGGCCAGCTCGACGATGGTGGCGCGGGCGGCGCCGGACGGGTCGTGCAGCACGTTCTCGGCCACCCGCCGCAGCGCCCCGGTCAGCTCGGGCAGCCGGGAACGCACCCGGGCCAGCACCCCGTCGGGGACGTCCGGCTCGGGTGACATCGCCACACCTTTCGGAAAGAATCTTAACTATTAGTGATAAGAATTCTTAACGGAAGGGGCAGGTGTCAATACTTCTGAGAAGGTTTCCTAACTGTTACTGGGCTCCGGCTACCCCATCGCCCAGTGCCAGAAGCTGACCACCCAGGAGGTGGACGCGAGGTAGGCCACCCCCACGGCGGCGAAGTAGGCGCCGGTACCCAGGTGGGCCAGGCGGGCACTGCGCCGCTGCTTGCGCAGCCAGCGCTCCAGCACGAACCGGCCGACCAGACGCAGCAGCGCGAACAGCCCGCCACCGACGAGCAGCACCACACCGAACGCGAAGCCCGGCGTCACCAGGTTGTGCGTCCGGTTGCTCACCGCCCAGACGCACCAGGACAGGAACAGGAAGATCAGGCCGAGCCAGGTCCAGCCCGCGCCGATCCGCAGCGTCCGCATCCGGTCGCCGACGGGTGGCCGGTACGCCGGGGGCTCGGGCGCGGTGGTGGCCAGGCCGGTCGAGTCCGGTGGCGGGGCGGGACGGGGTACCACCGCCGCCCGGCCGCGCATGCTCCCGTTCCCGCCGCCCGGCAGCGGTCCGGTCCCGTTCAGCCCGGCGGGGATACCGCCGCCCGGCGCGCCGTGGGACGGGCCGTGCCCGTTGGACGGGGCCACCTTGGTCGCCGGCAGTCCGGTCGCCGCCGCGGCACCGGGGGCGGTACCGGGCGGTGCGCTCACCGGGGAGGCCAGCATCCGGCCCGCGTACGCGGAGGTGGACAGCAGCCGGCCCGAGCCGTTCCCGTTGCTCCGGTCCGACCCGTACGCCCCGCGCAGCCGTACCAGCTCCCGCTCCAGCCGCTCGATCCGGCGGAACGCGTCGGTCTCGGTACCGGACACCACCGAGGCGCGGCCGACCGCCCGCGGGGTGGCGGTCGCGGTACCCGTCACCGGCTCCGCCCAGTCCACCCCCACCTCGGGTACCGACGCCCCGCGGACCAGGCTGGCCAGCCGGTCCACCCAGGGCAGCAGG
>DATEJJ010000262.1:0-23278 GCA_035278125.1 Rugosimonospora sp. | reverse complement strand
GACCCGGCGGGGGAGCGCAGCCGGAACTGGGTTTTGGCGGAGGCGAGCACCCCCACCGCGAACCAGGCTCGTGGGTCGACGCGCTGCGGCGGGGTGGCGCGCGGGCGGCGGCGGACCTGCCGGGTAGCGTGGCGCTCGCGGCCGCGCTGTTCGTGGCGGCGCTGATCGTGGCGCAGGCCGTGGTGTTCGTCCTCGTGGTACCCGGCCTGGTGGTGCTGGCCGCCGTCGCGGTGGAGGGCCGGGCACGGGTCCGGACAGGAGGCTGATCCCGGTGCAGCGCATCTGCTTCGTGCTCCAGGTCCGCCCGGACCGGGTGGACGAGTACCGGCGGCGGCACGCCGAGGTCTGGCCCGAGATGCGGGCGGCGCTGTCCGCCACCGGCTGGCACAACTATTCGCTGTTCCTGCGCGACGACGGCCTGCTGGTCGGGTACCTGGAGACCGAGGACTTCGACCGGGCCCGGGCCGGGATGGCCGGGGCCGAGGTGAACGCGCGCTGGCAGGCCGAGATGGGTCCGCTGTTCCAGGAGTTGGCGGGCGTGGCGCCGGACGAGGCGATGCGCCCGCTCCCGCTCGTGTTCCACCTCCCGTAAACGTTTCACCCTCCCATAAAACGTTTCACCACGACATGCCGATGAGTTTTCCGGCCACCCCCGGTCTCACTGATGACACCATCGAGAGAAGGGGTGGAGTATGACCGAGCACACGCTGGAGGTACCGGGCGCCGTCCTCCGGTACGACGTCAGGACGGCGCCGGAGACCACGGAGCCGGTCCTGTTGATGGTCGGGTCGCCGATGGGTGCCGAGGGGTTCGCCACGCTGGCCGGGCACTTCCCGGACCGTACCGTGGTGACCTACGACCCGCGCGGAGTCGGGCGCAGCACGCGTACCGCCACCGGCGAGTCAACGCCCGACCAGCACGCGGACGACCTGTACCGGCTGACCGGCGCGCTCGGCGGCGGACCGGTGGACATCTTCGCCAGCAGCGGGGGAGCGGTCAACGCGCTGGCCCTGGTGGCCCGCCACCCCGAGCGGGTACGCACCCTGGTGGCGCACGAGCCGCCGGCGGCGCAGGCGCTGCCCGACCGGGAGCACGCGCTGGCGGCGGTGGCCGGCATCCACCGCACGTACCAGCGGGACGGGTTCGGCGCGGCGATGGCGAAGTTCATCGCGGTCAGCGGCTTCCGCGGCGAGATACCCGCCGGCCTGGCCGACCAGCCGGGGCCGCCGCCGGGCGCGATGGGGCTGCCCGAGGGCGACGACGGCTCGCGCGACGACGTGATGTTCGCGCAGAACCTCATCACCTGTACCCACTACGAGCACGACTTCGACGCGCTGCGGGCGGCGTCCACGCGCATCGTGATCGGTGTGGGCGCGGAGTCGGTGGGCGAGATGGCGCACCGCGGCGGGGAGGCGGTCGCGGCGCGGCTGGGCGGCACGCCGGTCACCTTCCCCAGCCACCACGGCGGCTTCCTGGGCGGGGAGTTCGGCATGGCGGGCGACCCGGAGGGGTTCGCCAAGACCCTGCGCGAGGTGCTCGCCGGGTAGGCGTCAGGCCAGGATCGGGATCAGGCACGCGGCGAAGACCAGGTAGAACGCCGCAACGGGGGCGAGCGTCCGGGCGGTCAGCCGGCGCGTGCGCAGCAGCACCAGCAGGTACCCGATCGCGGCCATGGTGACCAGGCCGGAGACGAGCAGCGCGGCGTCGAAGCGCCAGGGGGTGAACAGCAGGCCGAGGCCGGACGGGACCGTGGCCTGGATCATCATGGCACCGGAGATGTTCGCCAGCGCGAGCCGGGACTTTCCCTGGCGTACCCAGATGATGGCATTCATGGTTTCCGGGAGTTCGGTGGCGATCGGCGACAGCAGCAGCGCGGTGATCGCCGCCGGAATCCCCAGCATCGGGCCGATGGCGTCCAGTTGCCGCACGAACAGCTGCGAGGCGCCGAAGATCAGGCCGAGCGTGGCGACGGTCTGCACCACCACGGCCCAGGTGGCCGGTGTGGCGCGGCGCGGCTGCAGCCGCAGCGGCTCCAACTCCTCGGCCTCGCCGCCCTCGCCGCGGATCTCGCGCCAGAAGTAGACCCCGTACGCGGCGAAGAACAGCAGCCCGAGCCACGGCTTGACGGCGAACGCGACCAGGCCGAGACCGACCTTCACGACAAAGATGGCGAGGAACCAGGTCTGGTCCCGGGCCAGCTTGCGGTCGTCCCCGGGCGCCGCCTTCTTGACGGTACGCCCGCGGGTCAGCAGCAGCACCGCGCCGGTCACCCCGTACGAGATGGTGGCCAGCACCAGCGGTCCACCGAGCGCGGCGCCCACGCCGATGTCCTTGCTGGCCGGGCTGCGGCCGAACACCACCGCGACGAAGGTGACCACGCTCTCCGGCAGCGCCGTGCCGAACGCGGCCAGGATGGTACCCACCGCGAGCGCGCCCACGTTGAGGCGGTGGCCCAGCCACTCGACCGCGTTGACGAACCACTCGCACGACAGGTAGATCGCGGCCGCGCACGCGACCAGAAGCACCACGTGCCACATCGTGCGCGATCATACCCGCGGGACGCACCGCACCCCGGGGCGGGATCGCCGTCCCGGGGTGCGGACGTGTCCACTCAGGACAGTGTGCAGCTGGCCGCGGGCACCGCGTTGGTACCGGTCCAGGAGGCGATGAAGCCGAACGTGGTGGCGGTACCGGGCGCGAGGGCGCCGTTGTAGCTCATGCTGTGCGCGGTGACGGTGGCCGCGTTCTGCGTGACCGTGGCGTTCCACGCCTGGCTCACCTGCTGCCCGTTGGCGAATGTGAAGCTGGCCGTCCACGCGGCGGAGGCGGTCGTGGAGCTGTTCGTCACGCTCACCTCACCCTGGAAGCCGCCACTCCACTGGGAAACCACGCGGTAGCTCGCGGTACAGGCGCCACCGCCCGGCGCGGGCGTGGGCGAGGTCGACGGCGCGGGCGACGGCCGTACCGACGGCGTCGGCGGTGGCGGGATCACGCCGTTCAGCACCTGGGCGAGCGGCGGGTACCACCGGTTGGCCATCTTCTGGAACCCGCCGTTGTTCGGGTGCACACCGTCCACAGTGTCCGCTACCGCGTCGAAGCCGGTCCACTGGTCCACCAGGACGATGGGGGACTGGGCGGTGGTCAGGCCGGCCGCCCAGGCCGGCAGCGCGTTGTTGAACTCGATGATGTCGGCCGGGCAGGTGGAGCAGGCCGCCGCGCTCATCGGGATGATCTGCGCGACCAGGATCTTCATGTTCGGGTTGCTGTCGCGCATCTGGCCGACCAGCTTGGTGAAGGCGTCCAGCTTGGCCTGGGTACTGATGAAGTGTCCCCACATGTCGTTGGTGCCCAGGTGCATCAGGACGATGTCGGGTTTGGCCGCGCTGAGCCAGGGCGGGAGCTGGTTGTTGTCCGCGATGCCGGTGGCGGCGAAGCCGCCGTGGCCCTCGTGGTCCCAGTCGTAGGTGTAGCCGGGGTTGCAGCCACCACCGTCGGACTGGCTGCCGACAAAGTCGATGTTCGTGTACCCGGCGGTCTGCAACTGGTGCCACAGCATGGCACGCCAGCACCCGGGCCCGGCGGTGATGGAGTCGCCGAGCGGCATGATGCGTACCGGCGCGGTCGCGGACAGCGCCGGGCCGGCGATCGCGACGGTGGCACCCAACAGCAGCGCGGCGAACAGGGCGTAGAGCGGTGATCTCCGAAGCATGGCGACTCCTGAGGGAGATGGTGATGTGGTGCGGCCGCGGGCCGGGCAGGTGCGCCCGACCCGCAGCCGGTCGCGGTGCTCAGCTCGCGGAGCAGGACGCGGCCGGCACACCGTTGGTGCCGTTCCACGACCCGAGGAACCCGAAGGTGGTGCTGGTTCCCGCGCCGAGAGCGCCGTTGTAGCTCATGTTGCGTGCGGTCACCGTGGACCCGCTGCTGGTGACGGTCGCGTTCCAGGACTGGGTGAGGGTCTGGCCGTTGCCGAACGTCCAGGTGACCGTCCAGCCGTGGATCGCCGCGGTACCGGCGGTCACCCGTACCTCGCCCTGGAAACCGCCCTGCCACTGACCGACGATCGAGTACGCCGCGGTACAGCCACCGCCGCCCGTGGGGGCGGGTGAAGGCGAGGACGGTGGGGAACTCGGCGGCGGGCTGGTGGTACCACCGCCGAAGATGGTGGCCTCCTTGGCCGTGGCCTTGATGCCGTTGGTGCCGTTGAAGATGCGCTGCCCCCAGGTGGTCAGCTGGGTCGGGTCGAAGTTGACGGTCATGTCCAGGATCGGGTCGTTGTTACCGGCCCAGGACCAGCCGAGGTACCCGATGCCGCGCGAAACAGCCTGTGCCATCACGGTCTGATCGTCCACATTGGTCGGTTGGGCCTGCCACCCGAACTCGCCGATCACCAGCGGCCATCCCTTGCTTCCGAAAGCGTCCAGGTACGAGGTGATGCTGGCGGCGGTGTTGAACACGTCGTACATGTGGATGGACAGCACGGTGTTGTGCTGGCTGTCCGCGTCCAGCACGGTCTGCGCGTTGTCCCGCATGACGAAGTTCCAGTCCTGGCCCCAGTTGGGCGCGTCGACCATGAGCAGGTGCTCGAAGCCGTTGGCGCGCATCTTCTGGATGGCCGCTGCGGTCGCGCTGATCCACTGGCTGGGATTGTTGTTTCCGATGGGTTCGTTGCCGATGTTGATGACGATGTCATTCTCCTGGCCGACGAGCACGCTCTTCAGGCCGATCCAGTAGTTGACCGCCTGGTCCAGGGAGAACGCGGCACCGTCCTCGCCGAAGCCGGTGGTGTCGTGGTCCTCCAGTACGCAGATCAGCCGGTTCTGCTTGCACAGCGAGATCACGTTGGCCACGTCGCTGGCGCTGTTGGCGGTCCACCGCCCGCCGCTGAGCACCACCCGTACGGTGTTGGCGCCCGCCGCCTTGATGTTGGCGAACGAACTGGTCTGGTTGGCGAACCAGGTGTGTTCGTGGCTGACGCCACGCATGATGAACGTCCGGCCGTTGGCCTCGACGATGCTGCGGCCGCTGATGTGCAGCCCGACGGCGGCCGATGCCGGCTGCACGGACATCAGGACGGACGCGGCGACGGCGACCAGGGCAGCGCCGAGGACAGGAAACTTCCGCTGCATGACCTACCTCAGGGGTGGACAGGCCCCGGAGGATCGGGCACGCGCGCCCATCCCACCGCGGCTCACGGGCTGCGCCTGCCCGAGCGCACCTGCCTTTGGCCGTGCGCGGCGCAATTAGAACGTATGCAATCCCGGGTCGCGCGCCGGCTCGGCGGTTGACGGAGTTGTCAACAAGCTACTGGGCGACCCGCCGGAGCGCAATCCATCGATGTTGATGCGAAGCGGTCAGGGCGCGCGGCGGGGGGCGCGCAGCCCGAGGACGCGCCGGCCGGCTTCGAGGATGTACTGCCGCAGCGGCTCGTCCGGCAGGTCGAACAGCTCGCCCCGCACCGCGCCCGCGACGCCGGCGAACACCACGGCGGCGTGCACCAGCCCGGCCGGACCCGGGTGGACGTCGGCCAGCAGCTTGATCTGGCGGTCGACCAGGCCGCTCAGCTCCGGGTGTGCGCGCAGCATCTCGATCACGCTCGGGTCGGAAGAGAGCACCGAGATCAGCGCCCGGTTGCGTACCGCCAGCTCGACGTACCCGGTGAGCAGGTGTTCGGCGCGCGCGTGCGGGGTACGCAGCGTCTCGGCCGTTTCGATGATGCCGACCAGCTGCACGCGCAGCGGCTCGACCACGGCGGTGAGCAGCTCCTCGCGGGTGTGGAAGTGGTGGTACACGGCCGCCTTGGTGATGCCCATCTCGTCGGCGATCATCTGCAGCGAGGTACCCGCGAAGCTGTGCCGGGTGAACAGTTGCAGCGCCACGTCGACCAGGCGCCGCCGGGTGTCCGGCACGCCGGGCACCTTGGCCACGGTCCGGCTCGCCACATCTCCTCCTCGTTCCGCTCACCCGGGAGCGTACCTTGCCGATCGGCAAGGAGACAACCGGCTGTTCGGCAAGGTTACCGCTTGACGATCGGCAAGTAAACTCCTTGCCGATCGACTAGCGCTTTGCTTGCCGATCGGCTAGCGTATCGAGCGTCTACGGCGCCACCACGGGGCGGCCGTGCAAGTTCAGGGAGGTGTGCCGTGGCGACGCTGCTGTACCGGATGGGCCGGTTCTGCTTCCGCCATCGCTGGCTCGTGGCCGGCGTCTGGGTGCTCGTGCTGGGGCTGGTGGGCGTGGGCGCGGCCACCCTCTCCGGCACCATGTCCAACTCGTTCAGCGTGCCCGGTACCGAGGCGCAGCAGGCCATCAACCAGCTCGCCCGGCAGTTCCCGCAGGCGCACGTCGGTACCGCCACCGCACGCGTGGTGTTCGTCGCGCCCGCCGGCGGTACCCTCGCGCAGGGCAGCGGCCGGGCCGGCGTGGAGCGGGTCGTCGCGGCGCTCAAGGCGGCCCCGAAGGTCGCGGCCGTGACCGACCCGTTCGCGACGCAGGCCGTGTCGCGGGACGGCCGGTACGGCATCGCCAACGTCACCTACCAGGTGCAGGGCACGCAGCTGAGCGACGCGGACCGGACCGCCCTGCTGGAGCGCCTCAAGCCGGGCCGGGCGGCGGGGCTGACCGTCGAGGTGGGCGGGGACGCGCTGCGCGCCGCACCCGGGACCGGCCCGACCGAGGCGATCGGGGTGCTCGTCGCCGCCGTGGTACTGGTGATCACATTCGGGTCCCTGGTCGCGGCGGGGTTGCCGTTGCTGACCGCGGTGATCGGGGTCGCCGTCGGCGTGGCCGGGGTCACCACCCTGTCCGGATTCGTGGACATCAACGCCAACAGCCTGATCCTGGCGCTCATGCTCGGCTTGGCGGTGGGCATCGACTACGCGCTGTTCATCGTCTCCCGGTTCCGGCACGAGATGCTGGTGCGCCGGGACGGGCCGGAGGCGGCCGGGCGCGCGGCCGGTACCGCCGGCTCGGCCGTGGTGTTCGCCGGCCTCACCGTGATCATCGCGCTGGCCGGCCTGTCTGTGGTGGGCATCCCGGTGCTGGCCTCGATGGGCCTGGTCGCCGCCGGCACCGTGGCCATCGCGGTGCTGGTCGCCCTCACGCTGGTACCCGCGCTGCTCGGGTTCGTCGGGCGGCGCGTGGCGGGCGCGCGCCTGGGTCGGCATGCGCTACCCGACCCCGAGTCGGACACCGGACCCACCCCCATGGGGGAGCGGTGGGCCCGGTTCGTCACGCGCTTCCGGGTACCGGTACTGGTGCTGGCCGTGGGCGGGCTGCTCGCGGTGGCGGTACCCGCGACGCACCTGCGGCTGGGCCTGCCCGACGACGGCATGGCCGCGACCGGGACCACCCAGCGCAAGGCGTACGACCTGATCAGCGCCGGCTTCGGCGCCGGCCTCAACGGACCGCTGACCGTCGTGGTCAGCACCGCCAACGGCGGCACCAGCGGCGCGGCGGCCCGGACCGCGGACGCCGTCAGGGCCCTGCCCGACGTGGCCGCGGTGACCCCGCCCGTGCTCAGCCCCGACGGCAGCACCGCGCTGCTCACCGTGATCCCGCGGAGCGGGCCCAACGACCCGGAGACCACCGACCTGGTCACCGCGATCCGGGCCCACAAGGCCGAACTGCGGCGGCAGACCGGTGCCGAGGTCGCGGTGACCGGGCAGACCGCGCTGAACATCGACACCTCCGACAAGATCGGCAAGGCCCTGCTGCCGTACGTCGCGCTCATCGTCGGCCTGGCCATCCTGCTGCTCATGGTGGTCTTCCGTTCGGTGCTGGTGCCGCTGAAGGCGACGCTCGGCTTCCTGCTCAGCATCGGCGCCACCTTCGGCGCCGTGGTCGCGGTCTTCCAGTGGGGCTGGCTGTCCACGGTGCTCGGGGTCAGCGAGACCGGTCCGGTGATGAGCCTGCTGCCGGTGCTGCTCGTCGGCATCCTGTTCGGCCTGGCCATGGACTACCAGGTGTTCCTGGTCACCCGGATGCGCGAGGACCACGTGCACGGGGCGCGGCCGCAGGCCGCCGTGGTCAGCGGGGTACGGCACGGCGCCCGGGTGGTGGTTGCCGCCGCGATCATCATGATCAGCGTCTTCAGCGGGTTCATCTTCGCCGACGACGTCCTGGTCAAGTCGATCGGCTTCGCGCTGGCGTTCGGGGTACTGGTGGATGCGTTCGTGGTGCGGATGACGGTGGTACCGGCCGTGATGTCCCTGCTCGACCGGGCCGCCTGGTGGCTGCCCCGCTGGCTGGGCCGGGTGCTGCCCCGGGTGGACGTCGAGGGCGAGGCGCTGCCCGGGCCGGTGGTCGAGCCCGCCCCGAGCGCGGAGCTGGCCGAGCCCGCGCTGCGCTAGATATTTGGCGCCCGCTCCGCGAGCGGGGTCTCCTGCCTGTTCCCGGGCTGTGGACACCCCTCCGTTCGGTCGCTGCGGGGCGTCTGCGCCCGGCGGCAGGAGACGCTACCTGGCGCCCGCTCCGCGAGCGCGGTGGCAGGAGACGGCGTGCCGGGCGAAGTCGTCGACCATGCGGTGGAACAGGGTGGCCAGCTGTTCGCGCTCGTCCGGGGACCAGGCGCCGAGCGCGTCCCAGATGGACTGCCGGGCCGCGTCGAGGACCCGGTCGATTGCCTCCTGCCCGGCCCCGGTGAGCCGCACCCGGTACGCGCGCCGGTCGCCCGGGTCGGGTACCCGCACCACGTAGCCGGCGCTCTCCAGGCGCTGTACCTGCCGGGTGACGTGCGGCGCCTCCACCGCCAGCCAGGCGGCCAGGTCACCGGGGCGCGCCGGCCCCGACTCGGCGAGCCGGCGCAGGATCGGTACCGCCGCGCGGTCCACCGGTACCCCCGCCTCGGCGGCGATGTGGTCGTGCTGCCTGGCGCGGTTGAGCAGGTGGGCGATGCGGGCGAGGGCGCGCTCCACCTCGATCACGTCGTGCGGTACCGGCATGTGATCCACTCTACCTTTTGCTTACCTAACTTAAGTAACTAGACTGTGATCCGGTTGGCCGGTTGTCGAGCGACGGGAGTCCCTGTGGCACACCCCACCGGTGCGGGAGCGCGGCGGTCCGGCCGCTTCACCCTGCTGGCTCTGGCCGTCGCCGGGCTGGTCGCGTCGCTGCAGCAGACGCTGGTGCTCCCGCTGCTGCCCCGGCTGATGGAGGACTTCCACGCATCGGTCTCCGACGTGACCTGGGTGTTCACCTCCACCCTGCTGGCCGGGGCGGTGGCCACGCCGCTGCTGTCCCGCTTCGGCGACATGTACGGCAAGAAGAAAATGATCATGGTGGCCATGGTCACCCTGGTGGCCGGCTCGGTGGTCTGCGCCGTCTCCGGCTCGCTGGGCGTGATGATCGCGGGCCGGGCCCTGCAGGGCGTCTCGGCGGCGCTGATCCCGCTGGCCATCGGTACCATCCGGGACAGCCTCCCGCGCGAACGGGTGATGACCGCGATCGGCATCGTCAGCGCCACCATGGGCGTGGGCGGCACGGTCGGCATGCTCGTCACCGGGCTGATCGCCCAGCGCACGGACAGCTACCGCCCGATCTTCTGGATCGCGGTCGGCGCCGGCCTGGCCGGCCTGCTGCTGGTGGCCGCGTTCGCGCCCGAGGCGGGCACCCGGGCCGGCGGCCGCCCCGACCTCCTCGGCGCCGCCGTGCTCGGCGTCTGGCTGGTGTGCCTGCTGCTGGCCATCAGCGAGGGCGACTCCTGGGGCTGGGGCTCCGGCCGCACCGTCGGCCTGTTCGCCGCCGCGGCCGCCGTCTGCGCGGCGTGGGTGCTGATCGAATTGCGGGTACCCGAGCCGCTGGTGCGGATGAGCCTGCTCGCCGGACCCCGCTCGCTGACCGCGAACATCGTCTCGATCCTGCTCGGCTTCGCCATGTTCGGCGGCTTCACCCTCATCTCCAACTTCGTGCAGTCGCCCCGGGCGCAGCTCGGCTACGGGCTCAGCGGCTCGGTCCTGGACGTCGGGCTCTACCTGCTGCCCAGTACGGCCGCGATGATGCTGTTCTCGGCGCTGGCCGGCCGGTTCGAGCGGCGGCTGGGCGCCGCCTGGACGCTCGGCCTGGGCTCGCTGTTCGTCGGGGCCAGCTTCGCCTGGCTGGCGCTGTCCCACAGCCGCGTGTCCGACGTGCTCATCTACAGCGCCATCACGGGTATCGGCATCGGCACCGGCTACGCGGCCCTGGGTACCCTCGCCGTGCAGCACGTGCCGCTGACCCAGAGCGGCATCGCCAGCGGCGTCAACAGCCTGGTGCGTACCGTCGGCGGCAGCGTGGCGGGCGCGGCCACCGCGTCGGTACTCAGCAGCAACCTCATCAAGGGCACCGCGATCCCGAACCTGCACGGGTACCTGCTGTCCTTCGTCATCGTGGCGGTCGCCGGCGCGGTGGCGGCCGTGGTCGCGATGGTGCACGCGGTCGTGTACCGGCCCGCCGGGCGGGTCGAGGCGGAACTGTCCACATCGGTCAGTGCGGAGCTGGCCGGAATTCCGCTCCAGGAGCCGGCGCGGCGGGGGTAACCTCGGGGCGTGGCGCCTCCGACTGTCACCCTGCGCGGCCCGCGGGTCGTGCTGCGTCCCGGCACCGAGGCGGACGCCCCGCTGCTGCACGCGATCCGCGCCGAGCCCGAGGTGGTCCGCTGGTGGCGCACGCCCGATCCGGTGGCACAGCTCGCCGCCGAACTGCGCGGTGACGGCGGCGAGGTGCAGTTCGTGGTCGAGGTGGACGGTGAGGTGGCCGGGCTGGTGCAGTACGCCGAGGAGGACGAGCCCGACTACCGGCACGCCGGCATCGACATCTTCCTGTCCACGCGCGTGCACGGGCGCGGCATCGGCACCGAGACGGTCGCCGTGCTGGCCGCGTACCTCGTCGACGAGCGTGGCCACCACCGGCTCACCATCGACCCGGCGGCGGCCAACACCGCGGCGATCCGCTGTTACGGCAAGGTGGGCTTCCGGCCCGTCGGGCTGATGCGTTGCTACGAGCGGGGCGGCGACGGTACCTGGCACGATGGGCTGCTCATGGACCTGCTCGCCGCCGAACTCGTCCGCGTTTAGGGTCCGATCGGGTCCACGCTCTCCAGGGTGGGCCGCACCGGCGCGATGCTGCCGTCCGGGTTGAACACCAGCCTGTCGATGGTGGTCTCCCGGTGGGTACCGTCCCCGCCCGGGATGGCGAACCGGTGGTACGCGATGTACCAGTCGTCGGTACCCGGCACCTGGACCACGGAGTGGTGCCCGGTACCCAGGATGCCCAGCTCGGGTCGCTTGGTCAGGATCAGCCCCCGGTCCGTGAACGGCCCGTACGGCGTGGGCCCGGTCGCGTACGCCACCTGGTAGTCCGCGCTGCGCGTGTCGTTCTGCGACCACATGAAGTAGTAGGTGCCGTCGCGCTTGATGACGAACGAGCCTTCGTTGAAGCCGCTCGGCGTGATCTCCTTGACTGCGCTCGCGTCGAAGGACGTCATGTCCGCGTTGAGCTTCACCACGTACCCGTGGCCGTTGCCCCAGTACAGGTAGGACTGGCCGTCGTCGTCGGTGAACACGTCCGGGTCGATCATCTGCCCGGCGAACGCGCCCGAGGCGACCAGCGGCTTGCCCAGCGCGTCGTGGAACGGCCCGACCGGCGAGTCGGCCACCGCCACGCCGATGTTGCCGTTGGCGCAGAAGTAGAAGTAGTACCTCCCGTTCCTCTCCGCGATCGTCGGCGCCCAGGCACGGTTGTCCGCCCAGGAGATGTCCGGGCCGAGGTCCAGGATCACGCCGTGGTCGGTCCAGTGCAGCAGGTCGGTGGAGGAGAAGGCGTGGAACTGGGTACCGGTCCAGCCGGGAAAGCCGTCCGTGGTCGGGTACATGTAGAAGGTGTTGCCGAACACCGCGATGTTCGGGTCGGCGTACAGGCCGGGCAGCACCGGGCTGCGCATCACGTGTGCCTCCACTGTCCACTCGCGACGGGCACCGTCCGATCCGGTGACCGTGTAGGTGACGGGCCTGGTGAGGTTCCGGACGGTACCGGACGCGGGGCTGATCCGGGCGCCGTGCGCCAGGGTGAACCGCGGCGCCAGGTGCGCCAGGTCCGTACCCGCCACGACCGGGAGCACCACCCGGCTGCTCGCGTCGGTGACCACGGCCGGCGCCTTGAGCTGGCTCAGCCCGACCGAGGCGATCCCGGCGGTATCGCCGGCCAGCTCCATCACCTCGGTGGCGGACAGTGCCCGGCCGTAGACGCGGAAGTCGTCCACCGCACCGGTGAAGTACGGGTCCGCCGCGTACAGCGACCGGCCGATGTAGCCGGAGTACCCCTTGGCCGCGTCGTACAGGTCGGACGGTTTGACCGTGACACCGGTGGCGCTGGCGACCCTGCTGCCGTTCAGGTACAGCACCGCGGTGTGCGCCGTGCCGTCCACGGTCACCGCGAGGTGCTGCCAGCCGCCCGTGGTCAGCGGGGCGCTGCCGGCCATCCCGGACTCGGCGGACCAGCTGCCCGTGGTGATGGCCGAGTACAGCACCCCGCCACCGTTGCGCGGCGTGCCGAACAGGTACCGGCTGCTGTCCGTGCCGAGCCCGTACACCCACTCGTTGGCCGTGGTGGAGTCGTTCCACCGCACCCAGGTGGAGACCGTCACACTGTCCAATCCGGACAGCACCCCGTTGGGGATGGTCACGTACGCCGGCTTCGCGTTACCGCCCAGCACGAACGCGCCACCGTCCACACCGGACCCCCAGGTCGGGGTACCGGAGTAGGTGCCGTCGTTGCCCCGGCCACTGGCGTCCGTGGCGACGGTTCCTCCGGTCTCGTCGAACTTGTACCACAGCAGCAGGTCCGCCGGGATGTCCCGGGTCACCTCCAGGTTCACCATGTCCACCAGCCCCGGCGAGGCGACACTGTGGACGGTCAGCCGGGTGTGGCCCGGGCGCAGCGTGGCGACCACGCCGGCATCCGTCACCGTGGCCACCGACGGGTTGCTCGACGTCCACCGGACCGCGGGGTTGGCCGCGTTCACCGGCAGCACGGTCGACTTCAGCGCCCGGCTCACCCCGACCGCCATGCGTACCGCCATGTCGGCGGCGCTGACGCTCTCCACCGGTATCGCCCCGCTGGTCACCATGACCGTGGCGCGCGCTCCCGATGAACCGTCCACTGTGAACTCGCCGTCGGCGGCGTACGCGCTCGCCGGCACGCTGTTCCAGGTGACCGCGGCGGCGCGCGTGCTGCCGTCGGCGTAGTGCGCGGTGACCGTGGCCGGCAGGGCGGGCGCCTCGCCCGCGTGGGTCCACACCCGTACCGGGTCCACCCGGGTCACCAGCTGGTCCGGCTGGTACGCGCCCAGCAGCCGGTCGTACTCCGCCTGGGTCACCGGTAGGACCGTACCGTGCCGGGGCCGGCCGGGCAGGCTGTAGTTGGTGGACGCGGTCCACACCCCGGAGTCGAGACTGGCCGACTCGAACGGGATGTACCCGCGCCCGCCGTACTCGTCGATGAACAGGTGCCACTTCTCTTCCAGGTTGTCCTTGAAGACGAGCGGCCCCTCGCCCTGGCTCATCGCGCCGCGACCGATGCACTCGGCCACGAAGTCGTAGTTGAGGTTGCGGACGGTGGCCGACCTCTCCTCGATGATGAACTTGCTGCACGGCGAGGAGGAGGTCTGGTTGCGCTCGTCCTTGGTGAACCGGTAGTACTCGCCGTTGTGCTGGATCATCGTGGAGTCGATGACCGAGTACCCCGGGTCCTTCCACACCTGCGGTGTGCTGAACGTGTAGAAGTCGCGCGTGGTCGCGTACATCATCTTGTTGTACGTGTCGCCGGTGTGGTCGGGGTCGTTGGCGGCGTACAGCTTCGAGGCCCAGAACACCACGTACGCGCCGATGGTGGGGTCGTAGAACGCCTCCGGCGCCCAGGTGTTGCCGGCGGTGTCCGGGGACACCTTGACCAGCCGCTGGTTGGTCCAGTGCACCAGGTCGGTGGACTCCCAGACCATGATGGACCTGCTGCCGGTACGCTGCGACGCGTCCCAGTTGCCGTTGCCGTAGATCTTCAGGTCGGTCGCGATCTGGTAGAACTTGTCGCCCTCGGGGGAGCGGATGATGAACGGGTCGCGCAGCCCCTTGGTGCCCAATGTGGACTCCAGCACCGGGTTGGAGTTGTTGAGCTGCTGCCAGTGCAGCGGGTCGTTGCCCTTGCTCAGGCTGAAGTAGACCTGCTCCCCGTTGGCGTACCCCTCGCCGGTGAAGTAGCTGAACAGGTAGCCCTGGTACGGGGCGGGGGCGGGCAGTGCCGGTACCGTGGCGAGGAACTGCCGGGTGGTGCTGGCCGTACCCTTCGTCACCGTGGCGGTCAGCGTCACCGTGGTCGTGCCGCGGCCGGGTGCCGGGCGGGTCACCTCGCCCGTGGCCGCCAGCACCGTGGGCCGGTCGGTGGCCCAGCTCACCGTGGTGCCGAAGGCGCCGGTCGTGGGCAGGTCCAGGTTCTCCCGTACGTCCGAGACGTTGTGCACCACCAGCGCGTCCGCCGCGTGCCGGGTCGCCTGCCGGTCGGTGAACTCGGCGAGCACGGTGACGCGGAACCTCCTGGTCGCGGTGAGCGTGCCGTGGGTGAGCGTGGCGGTGAGCGTCACGTGCGCGTCCGGCCGGCCGAGCGCGGGACGCGTCACCGCGCCGGTGGTCGACACGATGCCCGGGTCGCTCGACGCCCACGCGATGGTGGAGCCGTTGCCGCCGCCGGTGGGCAGGGACAGGTTGCCGGTCACGCCGCCGGTGTCGCCGAGAGACAGCGCACCGGAGTCGGCGGCGAGCATCGCGGAGTTCACGTTGCTGGCCAGGCTCGCCACCTCCGCACCAGCCAGCGCCCGGTCGTACACCCGGAAGTCACGCATCTTCCCCTTGAAGTAAGCATCGGACGCGTACAGCGACCGTCCAATGTAGTTGGCCGTGGTACCGCCCCCGTGGATCGCCGTGGGCAGTACCGACACCGAGGTGTTGCGGGCGACCTCGACACCGTCCTCGTACAGCACGGCGGTGGTACCGGTCTGCGTGTACGCGATGTGCTTCCACGTGGTACGCGCCAGTGCGTGCCCGTCTGACGGCTTGGTCGTCTGCTCGCCGGACCAGTTGGACAGCGAGATGGACGCCCGGTACGGGTCGCCGGTGCTGAACAGGTAACCGTTTCCGGAGCCGCCGCTGCTGTTCCCGAACCCGTACAGGAAGTACGGCGTCGCCTGTGCGGAGTCGAGGTACACGTCCGCCGCCACGGTGACGGACGCCAGCCCGCTCAGCACGTTGTCCGGCACCTGGACGTAGGTGCTGGAGCCGTCGAACGCCAGTCCCCGGCCGCGCTCCCACGCGACGGACCCGTTGACGGTGCCGTCCCGGCCGTTGCCGGAGGAGTCCACCGCCACCGAACCCGCCTGCGCGTCCAGCCTGTACCAGAGGACGAGGCCGTCGGTGAGGCTGGACGCGTGCGCGGTACGGGGTACGACGAGGGCGCCGGCGACCAGGGCGGCTAAGACCAGGAGCGGCAGCACCGGTACCCGGCGCGCGCTGCGGTGGACGTGTGGGGACAGGGTGTGCATGGGCGTGTGCTCTCCGGGGTGGGTGGAGGGTGTTAACGTTAACAGCGTCGATGCTGCGGAGTATCCAGCTAGTTACATGGGTGTTGCGGGCAAGTGTCAGCCCCGGACCCCGACCCCGTCAAGGTCCATTACCACCCGCTCACGCGCGGCCACCGCCGCCGCCGCTCCACCCGGCATCGCGGAGGGCGGCCCCGGCCCTCAAAGTGATCATGGATGGTGGCGGGTTGATCGCGACCTGCCGGCGGATCGCGCATTCACCTTCAAGATTTGCCGGCAGATTCCGATCACGCCCGGCGCGCGGTCCCACCGCACACGCTGGCCAGAGCGCCGGCGTCCCCTCGTCGTGATCGCGGTGCCGTGAGCCGATCGCGATGGGCTCGAATCTTGGAATATTTTCCTTGCTATAGGGCGCATTTCCTTCCAAGATCCCCATACAGTCCACATTGGACGGACTGTCATACAGGCTCAGGGGCGGTGGGGAGTTCGTGGTGGCGGGCGGCGTGGTGGAGGGCGGCGGCCGTCGTGTCGAGGAGGTCGGCGATCTGGAACGGCTTGGTGAGGTGGGCGAAGGCGCCGCTGCGCGCGATGTGGTCGCGCGTGTCCGGCGTCGCGTCCGCCGTGATGACGACGACCGGGGCGGTACACGGCTCCGGTCCGCTGCGTAGCGCGGTCATCACGTCGTAGCCGGTCGTGTCCGGCAGGTTGAGGTCGAGCAGGATCACGTCCGGGCGGTGGTGCCGGGCGAGGTCCAGCCCGGCGGCGCCCGTCGTCGCCATCACCAGCCGGATCTGCGGGTGGTGATGGAGGATCTGCTCGGCGAGGATGCGGTTCGCCGGGTCGTCCTCGATGTAGAGGATGAGGCCCGGGGGCAGTTGTGCCGCCGGCCGGGCCGGGTCGGGCGCGAGCTGCGCGGCCGCGTCGGCGCTCGCGGTCCTCCACTGTGTCCAGACGGTGGTACCGGCGCCGGGCACGCTGTCCACGCCGATCGCGCCGCCCATCGCCTCCACCAGGTGCTTGGTGATGACCAGGCCGAGCCCGCTGCCCTCGATCGCGCTGCCCTCGGCGCCGAGCCGGTTGAACGGGGTGAACAGCTTCGCCAGCTGCTCGCGGCTGAGCCCGATGCCGGTGTCGCGTACGGTCAGTCGCAGCCGGCCGTCGTCGGGCGCGCACGCGACGGTGACCGTACCCCCGTGCTTGTTGTATTTGACCGCGTTGGACAGCAGGTTGAGCAGCACCTGGCCGAGCCGCTGCTGGTCGGCCAGGATGTGCAGGTCTTCGGTGCCGCCCAGGTCGGTGGTGACGGTGACCTCGTGGTCGGCGGCGCTGGGCCGGATCAGCGCGACCGCCTCGTCCACGACGCCGGCGAGATGTACCGGCTGGAGCGTCAGGCCGGCCTGGCCGATCTGCGCACGGGCGAGGTCGAGCACCTCGTTGACCAGGCCGTACAGGCGGCGCCCGGCGGTGAGGATGTGCCCGGCGAACTCCCGCTCCGGCCCGGTGCACCCGCTCTCCAGCAGCTGCGCGAAGCCGAGGATGGCGTTCAGCGGGGTACGCAGCTCGTGGCTCATCCGGGAGATGAATACATTCTTCGCCTGGTTTTCCGCCTCGGCCGCCTCGCGGGCGCGCCGGCTCTGCTCGCCGCGCTTGCGCTCGATGGCGTACCGGACGGCCCGGCTGATGGTTTCGTGGCTGCTGCGCCCCTTCACGAGGTAGTCCTCGGCACCCGCCTGCAACGCGGCCAGCGCCGCCTGCTCGTCGCTGAGCCCGGTCAGCACCACGATGGGCAGCTCGGCGAAGTGCCGTGCCAGCGTGGTCACCGCTTCAAGCTCGTGCGCGTCCGGCAGGGACAGGTCGACGAGCACCACGTCCGCCCCGTCCCGGTGCAGGTGCTCCAGCGCCTCGTGCAGGCTGCTCGCCACGCTCCGGGCGCAGCGCAGGTCGCTGCGCGCGATGGCGTCGCAGCACAACAGCACGTCGTCGGCGTCGTCCTCGACGAGGAGCAGCCGCAGCGGCCCGGAATCGGTCTGGAGCGCCGGCAGGTCCACAGTGGCCGGTCTACCCGCTGTGGCTGCCGGGCGGCAGCTGGACGACGGTGAACCAGAAGCTCTCGATCGACGCGACCACGGCACGGAACTGTTCGATGTCGACCGGCTTGGAGATGTAGCAGTTCGCGTGCTGCTGGTAGCTGGACATCACGTCCTGCTCTGCCTTGGAGGTGGTCAGCACGACCACCGGCAGGCCGGTGAACGCGGGATCGGACCGGATCGCGCTCAGCACCTCGCGACCGTCCATCCGGGGCAGGTTGAGGTCCAGCAGCACCAGGTCGGGGCGCGGGCTGCCGGCGTAGCCGTCCTCCCGGCGCAGGAACTGCATCGCCTCCACGCCGTCGTTGACGACGTGGAGGTTCATCCGCAGCCGGGTGGTACGCAGCGCGTCCTCGGTGAGGTACACGTCGTCCGGGTCGTCCTCCACCATCAGCACGGTGATCGGCTCCACCGCGGCGAGGTGGTCAGTGGGGGATGGGTTCGGCGGCAAGTGGTACCTCCGGGAGAGCGTCACGAAGGGGAGCGGCCGGCAGGCTGAACCAGAACGTCGAGCCGGTACCGGGGCGGGACTCGACGCCGATGGTGCCGCCGTACGACTCGACGATGCGCTTGCACACGGCCAGCCCGATGCCGGTGCCCTCGTACCGGCCGCGCGGGTGGAGGCGCTGGAACACCTGGAAGATGCGCTCGGCGTACGCCATGTCGATGCCGATACCGTTGTCCGAGACGGAAAGGCGCCAGCCCTCCCCGTCCCCGGTGGCCGCGACGTGGATGTACGGTGGCGTGTCCCCGCGGTACTTCAGCGCGTTGCCGACCAGGTTCTGCAGCAGCTGCTCCACGTGGGTACGGTTGGCGAGCACCGTGGGCAGCGCCTCGTAGGTGACCGTGGCGCCGGCCTCGGCGACCTGCATGGCCAGCGAGTCGAGCACGGCGCGCAGGGCCGACCCGCAGTCGACCGGACCGACCTCCACCGCGCCACCGGCACGCGAGAACATCAGCAGATCCTCGATCAGCCGCTGCATCCGCGCGGCCGAGGCGACCACCCGCTCCAGGTACATCTGGGTGTCGCCGTCCAGCCGGCCGGACGCCCGTTCGGCCAGCAGCCCGGAGAAGCTGATGATTTTCCGCAGCGGCTCCTGCAGGTCGTGCGAGGCGACGTACGCGAAGCGCTGCAGCTCCTCGTTGGACCGGGCGAGCATGGTGTTCTGCTCTTCGAGCTGCTGGTTGACGTCGTGCAGCGCGGCCTGGGCCAGCCCCAGTTCGGCGGTGCGCTGCTGCACCCGCTGCTCCAGTTCGGCGTTCAGTTCGCGGATCGCCCCGGTGATGGCGCTGCGCTCGGCCAGCAGGGCCGCCTGGGTACCCAACTCGCCCAGCAGCCGCGCGTCGTCCTCGACGAACAGCGGCTGGCGCCGGCTGAGCAGGACCAGGCCGCCGCGCCCGCCGGCGGGCAGTTGCAGCGGTACCGCGGTGAGCACGCGCGCGTCGGCGCGGCGGGCGTACCGGCGCAGCGGCGAATCGTCCACCCGGGACAGTCGCACCGGCTGGGGCGAGTCCAGCAGCCCGTCCAGCTCGGCCATGCTGACGGTCAGCTCGCCCGGCACACGTGGGGCGTGCCCGTCTCCGCGAAAGTCCGGCTCCGGCTGCGCTCTCCCGGTGGCCGGGCCGCCGCTGAGCGCCACGCACACCGCCGCGCCGGACTCGCCGGGCAGCAGTACGATCGCGGCCGCGGCACCGCTCGCGTCCCGCACCGCACCGGCGTACCGCTGCCAGGTCGCCTCGGGTGCCCCGGTGCCCGGCGCGTGCAGCAGCCGGTGGTGCATCTGGTACAGCGTGTTGGCCGCCCACATCCGGCGCAGCCAGCGCGGCGGCATGAACGCCGCGGCGTACCCGAGCGCGGACAGCAGCGCGACGGCCTGGGCGGCCTCCTGTCCCATGTGGCCGGTCGCACCGGCCCCGGCGATCAGCAGGCCCAGCCCGAGCACCGCGGTGGCGGCTGCGGCGAGCGCCAGCCGTACCTGCGGTGCGCCGGTACGCTGCCGGGCCTCGGTGCCCAGCAGCACCGCCGCGTACGCCTGGACCGCGAAGTAGCCGACCACGACCACCAGGTTCACGGCGGGGACGCTGCGCGCGCCCAGCACCAGGAACGGCACCGTGCTGCACAGGAAGACGCCGAGCGCCACCCGCAGGGACCAGCGCGGCACCGGGCGCAGCGAGCTGACCAACCGCAGCGTCAGGTACGGCTGCGCCAGCAGCGCGGCCACCGCCAGGATCGTGACCAGCCAGGGGAGGGTGGACGAGTGCCGGATCCGGTCCGCCACCTCCAGCACGAGCAGCGAGGTGAACGGGAAGAAGACCAGCACCAGATCGCGCTTGAGCGCGTCCGGCCGGCGGGCGAAGGCCAGCAGCGAACGCAGGAAGACCACGGCGAAGATGCTCTCGATTGCCAACGCCATGATGTGCTCCGTCCGCCCGACACATTGAACGGTACGGTGCGCGGGTCGCCTCGCTCAGCCGGACGGGCAAACCCACCGGCCACCGTGGACACTCCGGCACCCACCCGTCGCAGCGGTACCCGTCAGGCCGGCGCGCAGCGCCCCGGTCGGCGCCCGCTCAGGGCGGCGGGGGTGTGGCCACGGCGGCTGGTGCCAGCCAGCCACGGGTCGCGGCGTACGCGCCGGCCTGGAAGCGGCTGCGCGCCTTGAGCCGGGCCATCAGGTCGGCGGCGATCCGCCCGACGGTACGCGTCGAGACGCCCAGCTTCCGGCCCGCCTGCTCGTCCGTGTCGCCCTGCAGCAACAGGTGGAGCAGCGCCCGCTCCTGTTCGGAGAGCGTGACGCTGGTCTGCCCGGACCGGCTGCCCCACGGCGTGCCGGCCGCCCACACCTGGTCGAACAGCGCGCACACCGCGGCGATCGCGCCCGGGCTGCGGACCACGCAGGCGCCGGCCGCGGTGCGCTCCGGGTCGAGCGGCAGCACCGCCCAGGTGCGGTCCACCACCAGCATCCGGATCGGCAGCACCGGTACCGTGCGCAGCTCGGCGCCCATCTCGGTGAGCCACTGCGCGTGCGCGGTCGTCTGCGGGTCGTTGCGGGCGCTGTTGAGGTACAGCGTCCGCATGGTGACGCCCTTCTCCAGCAGGTGGCGGTTGAGCGGCGTGCTGGCCCGCATGGACTCGGCGGTCTGCGCTCCGTCCGGCGCGAAGGCGAGTACCTCGTACCGGGTCTGCAGGGCCAGCCGCTCCAGCCCCTCGCGTACCGCGTCCAGACCCACCAGCTCCTCGATCGCCGCCGAACTCTCCCGGCCGGCTCCGGGAAACTCCGCGACCAGCGCCTGTAACGCCGCCCTGCTCTCCTCGATCTGGTGCTGTTGCCTATACAACTCAGCCTGTTGGCGGATGAGCAGGTTCTCCAATCCGACAGCCGGTGCCACCGGACGCATGACCCCTGGGTCCTCCCATGAGGGACGCAGCAACGACAACCGGCCGAGTTCGTCGAGGGCGGCGTCCACCTCTGCCTCTGTCCACCCCAGACTCGCGGCGAGCGCCGCGATTCCCGCCTCGGGTTCGCGGAGCATGGCCAGATAGATAGCCTCAGCCGAAGGGTTTACGCCAAACGCCTCCAACATCGGCATACCTCCCCTCGGCATTCCCGACCGGCACGCGGACACGCCGGAGCACCCTCCCTGCCGATCACGTGGTCCCCACCCACCGACCATCCTGAATGTCATTTGTCGGCACGGCAACAACCGGCCACGACCCGGGAATAGCCGCATGTTGATAAACGGGAGATTATCGGACACATGTTCATCGTCACGGTCCGGCTTCGTTGGGCAGGGAAACTAACTGTCGAGTCAGGCCATGACCTACGCGGTGCGGTCGAGGCGGCGGCGCGCCCGTCCGACGGCCTCGAACACGTATATGTGCAAACCGGTCCGCCGGCCGCGGGCATCGTGCTCTTCCTGCTGGCGCGGGACCTCGCCGGCGCGGAAGCGACCGCGGCGCGGCTTGTCCGGCAGGCCGGCGCCGGCTTCTGCGGAAAATGGGAAATCCATTCTTGTGAAGCAGAACTTCTGGTTCCCTTTACCGAGGCGGCCTTGCCGCCGGACGAATGAGGCTGTCCGGCATCGGTCATGCCGGAGCCGGACACGCACGGTGTCTTGCCGTTAATCCATTCCGGTAACGACCATCGGGGGCAACGGGGGATCGGGCGCAGCGGCGCCGGTAGTCGGCGCCGATGGTCGAAGGAGCGGACATGAGAGCCTCGGTTCGGGTTGCCCTCGCCGGCCTGGGTGCCGGTCTGGCCCTGGCGGGTGCCGGTGTGGTCAGCAGCGGCTGTACCGCGGTACCCGCGCAGCCGGCGCAGATCGTACCCGGGCCGTCCCCGGTCGACCTGCCCGCGGGACCGGGACCGGTCAACCTGCCCGGCGCGCCGCCCGGAACGGTCGAGGCGCCCGGTGCACCGCAGGGGCCGGGCGTGGACGACTTCGGCTGGCAGAACGTCTCGCCGAAACCGCTGTGACGGCCGGCCGCGGGGCGCAGTGAACCCGTCCGTCTACACAGGACGGAAGGTTCGGGGGAGGGACATGGCTGGGAACCCACCCGGCGCGGACGGTAGTGCCCGGTCGGGCCGCGACCGCATCACCGTGAACGAGCTGGGGCGCATCGTCGGCATGTCGCCGCGGAACATCCGCGCGCACCAGGCCCGGGGTCTGCTCGACCCGCCGCAGCGCCACGGGCGCGTGGCCTACTACCACGCCGGCCACGTGCGCCGGCTGGAGGCCATCAAGGCGTTGCAGCGCCGGGGATTCAACCTGGTCGCGGTGGCGGCGATGCTGGGCGTGCAGGGCGGCGAACCGGCGACCGAGGCGCTCGCCACGACCGTCCAGCGGGTCACCGCCGAACAGCCCTACCTGGTACACGCCCTGGCCCGGCACGGGATCGTGGTACGCACCGGTGACGGGGGTGTGCGTACCGTCCGGCCGCGGTTGCTGCGCTCGGCGTTCGAGCTGCACGCGGCCGGCGTACAGGCGGACACTTCGCTGCAGGTGCTCATCGAGGTGCTGGACCGGGTACGGCTGTTCGCCGGTGAACTGCTGCGCACGACCAGCCTGCGGGTCGCACCCGAACTCGACAGTGCCGCGGTCGCGCAGGGGCTGACCGGCTTGCTGACGGAGGCGTTCCGGGTCGCGGTCGAGGACTCCGCCCGGCGCTCGGTGGTGGAGCTGCTCGCCCGCGACGAGGTCGGTGTGCCGGTACTGGACGCGGCCGGCGCCGACAGCGGTTGACCGATGATCGTCGCCAACCCCGCGGAGCCCGTCACCGGCGCGGTACCGGAGCGCGGTGTACCCGAACCCGCCGTCACCGAGGCGTACCGGATGCGGGCCGGCGCCACTGTGGACAGTCGCGCGGACGGCACGCTGGTGCTGCGGCACGGCCGGTCCGCGCTCCTGCTCGACCGGCCCGGCGCCGGCCGGCGTGCGGTACTGCTGCGCCTGGCCGAGGGCTGGCTCGACGACGCCGAGGTGGTGCGCGTGGTGACCGCCGCCGACCCGGAGCGCCGCATCCTGCCGGTGCAGATCCTGCTGCGCCGGCTGGCGGTGCACTCGTGGCTGGAGCGCCGGCTGCGCTGCGGCGGCCAGCCGCTGCTCGACATCCGGCCCCGCGACCCCGGCC
>DATEJJ010000261.1:0-2895 GCA_035278125.1 Rugosimonospora sp. | reverse complement strand
GAGGTACGGCCGCTGCTGGCCGAGCTCGCCCGTGCGCACCTCGTCGCCCAACCGGCGCCCGGCCGGTACCGGCTGCACGACCTGCTGCGCGCGTACACCCGGGAGCGCTGCGAGGGCGAGGAGACCGGCGCGGAGCGGCGGGCCGCCCAGCGCCGGATGCTCGACCACTACCTGCACGCCGCGGTGGCGGCCGACCGGCTGCTCAACCCGAACCGGGATCCGATATCGCTGGCGACCGTGTCCCCGGCGACCGTCGAGCCGCCCGCCGACCGGAAAGCGGCACTGGCCTGGTTCGCCGCCGAGCGGACCGCCCTGGTCGGCGCGGTACGGGCCGCCGCCACCACCGGATCCGACGCCCACGTGTGGCAACTCACCTGGGCGGCGGCCGAATTCCTGGAGCGCCGCGGGCACTGGCACCAATGGCGGGAGGTCCAGCAGGCCGCCATCGAGGCGGCGGTACGCCTGGCCGACCGGCCCGGGGAGGCGCAGGCCCGGCGCGGCCTCGCGCTCGCCTGCGGTCGGCTGGGCTGCTTCGCCGACGCGCAGGCCCAGCACCAGCGCGCGCTCGCCCTGTTCGGCGAACTCGGCAACGTCAGCGGGCAGGCGCACAGCCACCGCGGCCTGGCCTGGACCCTCGGCCTGCAGGGGCGCAACCGGGAGGCGCTGTGGCACAGCCAGCGGGCGCTCGACCTGTACCAGGAGGCGGGCAACCGGCACGGCCAGGCGCGCGCGCTCAATTCGATCGGCTGGGACCACGCCCAGCTCGGCGACCACACCCAGGCGCTCGGGTACTGCCGGCGGGCGCTGGCCCTGCACGAGGAGACCGGCGACCGCTACGGGCAGGCCGAGACCTGGGACAGCCTCGGGTACGCCCACCACCACCTGCACCACCACCAGCAGGCCCTGGCCTGCTACCGGCGCGCCCTCGACCTGTACCGGGACACCGGCGACCGGTTCAACGAGGCCGAGACGCTCACCCACCTCGGCGACGCCCACGACACCGCAGGCGCCCCCGAGCACGCCCGCGACGCCTGGCTCCAGGCGCTGGCGATCCTCAACGACCTCGGGCACAGCGACGCCGACCAGCTACAGGCCCGGCTCCACCCGCACGGCCGCCCAGACGCCGTCGCGTGACCTGATCCGGCGGAAGTTACCACATCTCAACTTATACGTGCAGTAATTATTTGATTACGCACTTTCGTGGGTTTTGGTCGTCTTCGGTCGCTGAGTGCCTGATAGTGGCCTGGAACCGGATGTTCCTGCTCGACTCGCCGCACGTGTCGTTGCGTGCGCACCATGGAGGAGGTCGACCGTGGAGGCTTCACTCTCGGCGCCCGCGGGCGACCCGCTGGTCGGTGACCTGGTGGGGGCGGGCGGTGCGAGTGGACTGCCGGTGCCGACGGAGACCATCGGCCGGCGGCCGGTCTTCGGGCGGTTGACGGCTGCCGGGGGGCGGGCCCGGCTCCGCAGCCGCGCGGTGGTCCTGGAGCCCGACTCCGGGACCGTTCCGGGCGACCGGTTGGAGGCCGAACTGGACGTGGTGCTCCGGGCACCGGCCCCGCACCGGCCGGAGCGGCTTGCCGCCGTGCTGGGGGCGCTGCGGCCGGCGCTGGTGCTGCTGAAGTACCCGTTGGACGACGTCGGCGCGCGGCTGCTGACGACCTGCCTGGCCGGGGACGTGGAGGTGCTCGTACTCGCGCAGCCCGCCTACGGGCTGCTGGGGAGCGCCCGGATCCACCGCCTCGGCGGCCTGCCGTGGCTGCGGCTGCGCGGAGGTGGCGTGCGGCCGGGCGCGGCCCGGGTCAAGCGCCTGATCGACCTGTGCCTGACGCTGCTCATCGCGCCCTTGGTCGTCCCGCTCGTGCTGCTGATCGCGGTGGCGGTCGGGATCAGCGGCCCGCCGCTGTACGTCCAGCGCCGGGTCGGCCTGGACGGCCGGTCGTTTCAGATGATCAAGTTTCGGACGATGCGGGTCGACGCGGAGCGGGAGACCGGTGCCACGCTGGCCTGCCGCGACGACGAGCGGGTCACGCGGGTGGGGCGGCTGCTGCGGCCGCTGCGCCTGGACGAGTTGCCGCAGTTGTGGAACGTGCTGTGCGGCACCATGAGCCTGGTCGGGCCGCGGCCGGAGCGGCCGGAGTTCGTCGCGGACCACCTTCGGCTGTCCAACTACGACCTGCGTAGCCTGGTCCGGCCCGGCCTGACCGGTATCGCGCAGCTGACCGGCGGCTACGAGGCGACGGCCGAGGACAAGCTGCGCTGCGACCTGCTGTACCTGAACTGCTGGTCGCTGCGCCTGGACCTGAAGCTGCTCGGGTTGACCGCCGTGGAGTTCCTGCGGGGGTTCCCTCGTGGTTGACCCGGTCGCGCTGGGCCCCGCGCCGCCGCGCAGCCGTCTGACCGCCAACACCGTGGGGATGCTGGCTGCCCGGGTGGTGCTGGCCGGCGCCGGCCTGGTGACGGTGCCGGTGCTCTATGACCGGCTCGGCGCGCAACGGTTCGGTGTCTGGATGGTGCTCAGCGGGATGCTCGGCACCCTGACACTGGTCGACCTCGGGCTGGGATCGGCACTGGTCCGCGAGGTCGCCCGGGCCGTCGCCGGCGAGTCCCGCGATCGCCTCGACGCGGTGCTGGGGCTCGGGCTGGCTTGGGGCCTCGGCCTCGGCCTGTGCGCCTTGGCCGCGGTGACCCTGTGCTGGCCGTTGCTGGGCCGGCTGCTGCACGTCGGTGGTATGGCCGTCGAGGCGTGGCACGGCGCGATGTGGCTCTGCGTCGGCGTGCTGGCCGCCGGGGTGGAGCTGCCCTGGCGCGCAGTCCTGGAGGGCAGCCAGCGCTACGGCCTGGTCTCGTTGATCTCCGCCGGAACCGCGCTGGGGGGCGCCGGGGCGGCGGTGC
>DATEJJ010000260.1:0-12384 GCA_035278125.1 Rugosimonospora sp. | reverse complement strand
GGTCTCCACCGATCCCGCCACCGGCCAGCCGCTGGCCACCCTCGCCCGGGGCAGCGCGGCCGACGTGGACGCCGCCGTCACTGCCGCGCGGGCCGCCCTGGCCGACCCCGCCTGGCGCGACCTCAACCCGTTGCAGCGCGGCGAGCTGCTGCACCGGCTGGCCGAACTCGTCGAGGCGCACGGCGACGAGCTGGCGTACCTCGAATCGCTGGACAACGGCAAGCCGGTCGCGGTGGCCCGGGCGGTCGACGTGGGTACCACCGCGAAGCTGTTCCGCTACTTCGCCGGCTGGCCGAGCAAGTTCGAGGGCGCCACCATCCCGCTGTCCCCGCGCGGGGGGCTGCGCGTCCTCAACTACACGGTGCACGAGCCGATCGGAGTGGTCGGGGCGATCGTACCGTGGAACTTCCCGATGTCGATGGCGTCCTGGAAGCTGGCGCCGGCGCTGGCGATGGGCAACGCGGTGGTGCTCAAGCCCGCCGAGGAGACCTCGCTGTCCACGCTGCGCCTGGCCGAACTCGTCGCCGCGGCCGGCTTCCCGCCGGGCGTGCTCAACGTGGTCACCGGGCCCGGCAGCGTGGTGGGTGCGGCGATCGCCGCCCACCCGGGCGTGGACAAGGTGGCCTTCACCGGCTCGACCGAGGTGGGCCGGCTGATCACCCACGCGGCCACGGGCAACATGAAGAAGGTGTCGCTGGAACTGGGCGGCAAGTCACCGCACATCGTGCTGCCGGACGCCGACCCGGCGGCGGTGGCCGCGGCCGCGTGCGACGGCATCTTCTTCAACCAGGGCCAGACCTGCACGGCCGGGTCGCGGCTGTACGTGCACGCCGGCATCTACGACGAGGTGATGGCGGCGCTCGTCGCGCACGCCGCGCGCATCGTGGTCGGGCCGGGGCAGGACCCCGCCACCCAGATGGGCCCGCTGGTATCCGCCCGGCAACTGGCCACCGTCACGTCCTATGTGGAGTCCGGCCTGTCCGACGGTGCGGTACTCGCCACCGGTGGCACCCGACCGTCCGGACTGGACAGTCGGTACGCCGGCGGCTACTTCCTCGCGCCGACGGTGCTGACCGAGACCACCCACGCGATGCGGGTGGTGCGCGAGGAGATCTTCGGCCCGGTACTCGTGGCGATGCGCTGGAGCGACGTGGACGAGCTGATCGACAAGGCCAACGACTCCCCGTACGGGCTGTCCGCCGGTCTGTGGACCAACGACCTCACCCAGGCACACCGCATCGCCGCCGCCATCAAGGCCGGGACCGTCTGGATCAACTGCTACAACCTCACCGACCCGGCCTCGCCCTTCGGCGGGTACAAGCAGTCGGGCTGGGGCCGGGAGATGGGGCGCGGCGTGCTGGAGCAGTACACCGAAACCAAGAGCGTCTGGGTGAACCTCACATGAGCGCAGTGTCCGAACTCGACGGTCAGGTCGCCATCGTCACCGGCGGCGGTCTCGGCATCGGCAGGGCCGTCACCCGCGCTCTCGTGCAGCGCGGCGCGCGGGTCGTCATCGCCGCCCGCCGGCTGCCCGTCCTGGAGCAGGCCGCCAAGGACATCACCGCCGAACTCGGTGGCGACGTCATCCCGGTCGCCGCGGACACCACCGATACCGCGTCGGTACTCGCGCTGGCCGGCGCCGCGGCCCGGGTCGGTACGGTCACCATCCTCGTCAACGGCGCCGCGGCGCCCGCCGGGCTGGTCCGCAACGACATCGCCACCGCAGACCCGGAGGCGCTGCTCGCCGACCTGAACACCAAGGTGGTCGGCTACTTCCGGTGTATCAAGGCGGTGGCGCCGGTCATGCGCGCCCAGCGCTACGGCCGGATCGTGAACATCGGCGGGCTGACCGGCCGGTCCAGCCACGCCCTGTCCGGCATGCGCAACCTCGCCGTCGTGCACCTGACCAAGGTGCTCTCCGACCAGCTGGGCCCCGACGGTATCACCGTCAACACGCTGCACCCGGGCGTGGTGGAGACCGAGCACATCCACGAGCTGTACGCGAAGAACGCCGCCGCCGAAGGCATCACCCCGGCCCAGGTGGAGCAGAACTTCATCGACCGGACGCCGATCCGCCGCGTCCTGAGCGCCGACGAGGTGGCCGCCGCCGTCTGCTTCCTGGCCGCACCCGGATCGGGCGGCATCACCGGCGAATCGCTGGGCATCGACGGCGGCCTGACCCGTGGCATCTACCTCTGACCCTGAACCGCCCGCCACCTGAAGGGAGAGCACCGATGCGAGGCACCATCCTGGTGAGCACCGCCGGGCAGGGCGTACTGCGCAGCAACGACGACGGCGCCACCTGGAGCCGGATCCCGCTGGACCAGGCGCTCGAATTCGACGCCGTGGTCCGCGCGCTCGCCGTGCACCCCGCGCGGCCCGAGGTCGTGTACGCCGGCGCCGACGCCGGCCTGGGCCGCAGCGAGGACGGCGGTACCACCTGGGCCCGGGTCGACTCGCCGTTCAACGACACGCAGGTGTGGTCGATCGCGATCGACCCGAACGACCCGGACAGCATGCTCGTCGGCACCGGCGCACCCTCCCGCGCGGCGGTGTACCGCACCGGCGACGGCGGCGCCCGGTGGGAGCGGCTCGCGCCGGAGTTGCCGGAGCGCTGCGCCGGGGTGAGCCGGCCACGCATCCTCACCGCCACCTACGACCACGTGGACGGCAAGTCCGCCTGGTTCGGGGTGGAGGAGGGCGGCCTGTGGCGCAGCCGCGACCGCGGCGACACCTGGACCCGGGTGGACGGCGCACCGCCCGGCGTCTCCGTGTCCGACGTGCACTGCGTGGCGGTCCTCGACGGGCCACCCAAGACGATCGTGTGCCTGGTCGTCAACGCCATCTTCGTGAGCCGGGACGACGGCGCCACCTGGACCCGTACCGGCACCCGGTCGACCTGGGGCATCTACTACACCCGGCTGGTGGCCCGTATCCCGAACTCCAACGCCGTACTGCTCGGCATCGGCGACGGTACCCCCGGCACGCTGACCCGGATCTTCCGCTCCGACGACCTCGCGCAGACCTGGCAGGAGTCCACTCTGGACACTCCGGCCAACTCGACGGTCTGGGCGTTCGGTACCCACCCCCACGACCCGGACCTCGTCTTCGCCGGCACCAAGTACGGCCACCTGTTCCGCTCCACCGACGGCGGCCGCAGCTTCACCAAACAGTGGCGCGAGTTCCCGGAGATCACCGACGTGGCCTGGACTCCCGCCGTGGCCGCCGACGCGCCCACCGTCCACTGACGACGATTGGAGTCCCGATGCCCGACACACCCGCGGTCACCCCGGTGATCGTCCGTACCCACCTGTCCCTGTTCGTGCGCGACCCCGAATCCTCCGCCCGCTGGTTCGCCGACGTGCTCGGCATGAAGGTGACCGCCCGCGGCCCGCAGTGGGTGTTCCTCTCCTTCGGCCGCAAGCACCACGACCTCGCGCTCATCCGTGCCGAGGAGGGGGCCCAGCCGGGCGGGATCGGCCTGCAGCACTACGGTCTGGAGATCCAGGGCGACGTGGAGGAGCTGCGCCGCCTGTACGGGATGCTGCTGTCCAAGGGCGTCAAGGTGGTGAAGACCACCGACCACAAGGTAGGCATCGGGCTGTACTTCGAGGACCCCGACGGCAACCGGTTCGAGTTCTTCGCCGAAACCATCACCGACGACGAGGAGGGCCAGCGGGTCCTCGGCGAGTACCACGCGCCCAGCGAACCGGTCGTGCTCGACCCCCTCTACACCTGACCGCCCGCCGCACCAGGAGCCGCCATGCCAGCCAGCAACTTCGGGCCGTACCACATCCGCAAGTGGTTCACCCACGTCGAAGAGGTCCTCGCCAACGAGACCGGGCAGCCCGCCGACGGGCAGCCGGTACGCCGGCTCGTCATCGCCGCCGCCGTCCACAACCCGTACGCCGGGCGGTTCAGCGCGGACCTGGGTGACATCGTCGCGAAGTCCGACGAACTGGGCCGCGAATTCGGCCGCCGCGCCATCCAGGCCGCCGCCGGTACCCCGATCCAGAGCTACGGCAAGGCGTGCGTGGTCGGCAGCCACGGCGAGTACGAGCACGGCAACGCGTTCCTCACCCAGGTCTTCGCCGACCCGGTACGCGACGCGGTGGGCGGCGGCAAGGCGTGGGTACCGTCCACCGGGAAGGTCGCCGCCGCCGGTGCCGCCATCGACATCCCGCTGGCGCACAAGGACGCCCTCTACGTCCGGTCCCACTACGACACCGTCTCCGTCAGCTTCGGCGACGCGCCCCGGCCCGACGAGGTCGTCATCGCCTTCGCCTTCGCCACCCGGGGCCGCCTGCACGCCCGGCTCGGCGGGCTGGCCGCGGCGGACATCCGCGGCGACGACGGGCTGCGCTGACCCATGGCCCCCGCGCCGTCGCACCACCGGGTGCCGGTCAACGGCCTGACCTGCCACTACCTGCGGTGGGGCGAACCGGGCTCCCCCGCCGTGCTGATGCTGCACGGGCTGCGCAGCTACGCCGGCACCTGGGAACCCGTCGCCCACGCGCTGCTGGACACCCACCACGTGATCGCGCCGGACTTCCGGGGCCGGGGCGACAGCTCCTGGGACCCGGACCGCAACTACCACACCAGCACCTACCTGTACGACATCGAGGCGCTCGTCGCGCACCTCGGGCTGGGCCGGTTCAGCATCGTCGGCCACTCCATGGGCGGCACCGTCGGGTACGTGTACGCGGCGCGGCACCCCGACCGCGTCGACGCGCTCGTCGTGGAGGACATCGGCCCCGGCTCGTCCACCGGCTCGGCCGGGGCCGACCGGATCCTCCGCGAACTGGACGCCACCCCGATCAGCTTCGACTCGATCGACGCGGTACGCGCGTACTGGCGCGGCATCCGGCCCGACGTCACCGAGGACGCGCTCGCGTCCCGCATCCGCAACACCGTGCGCCGCGGGTTCGGCGGGCAGTGGCGGTGGCGGCTGGACGTGGCCGGCATCGCCGCCGCCCGCCGCGCCGGCGACCCCGCCGGACCCGTCGACCTGTGGACCTGCGTGGACGCGCTGCGCTGCCCCACGCTCGTCATCCGCGGCGCCCAGTCGGACTTCCTGGCCGCCGACACCTGCGCGCGGATGTCCGCCCGGCAGCCGCTGCTGCGCTGGACGGAGGTCCCCGCGGCCGGGCACTACGTGCACGACGACAACCCCGCGGCGTTCATCCCGCTGGTCACCGGCTTCCTGCCCGGCGGCGCCCGGTGACCCCCGCCGGACCCGATCCGGACCCGCCCGGGCACGTCCCGGTCGCGGTCGTGGGCGCCGGCCCGGTCGGCGTCACCGCGGCCAACCTGCTCGGCACGTACGGCGTCGGTACGCTGCTGCTCGACCGGGAGCCCGGCATCGTCGAGTACCCGCGGGCCATCGGCATCGACGACGAGAGCCTGCGTACCCTCCAGATCGCCGGCCTGGCCGACGGGATCCTGCGCGACGCCATCGCCAACGTGCCGCTGAAGTTCTTCGACGCCGCCGGGCACTGCCTGGCCGACATCCGCCCCACCACCCGCGACTACGGCTGGCACAAACGCAACATCTTCCTGCAGCCGCTGGCCGAGGCCACGCTGCGCCGCGGCCTGACCCGCTTCCCGCACGTACGCACCCTGTTCGGCACCGAACTGCGCGAACTGCGCCAGGACCGGGACGGGGTCACCCTCCGCCTGACCGGCGACCGCGAGGTACGCGCCGACTACGTCATCGCCGCGGACGGTGGCCGCAGCCCGATCCGCACCCAGCTCGGCATCCCGCTGCACGGCGACACCCACCCCCGCAAGTGGGTGGTCATCGACTGCGCCAACGACCCGCTCGACGCGCCGTACACCGCGCTGCACTGCGACCCGCGCCGCCCCTACGTGTGCGCGCACCTGCCCTACGACCACCGCCGCTGGGAGTTCATGCTCTTCCCCGGCGAGGACACCGACGAGGTCCTCACCCCGCAGCGCGTCACCGACCTGCTCCGCCACCACCTCGCCGACCCCGGCGTGGTCGACGTGCTCCGCTCCCGGGTGTACACCCACCACTCGCGCATCGCCGCCCGCTTCGTCGCCGGCCGGGTCGCGCTGGCCGGCGACGCCGCGCACCTGATGCCACCCTGGGCCGGGCAGGGCATGAACACCGGTATCCGCGACGTCCTGAACCTGTGCTGGAAGCTGGCCGCGATCGTCGACGGCGCCGCGGCACCGTCCCTTTTGGACACCTACGACACCGAACGCCGTCCGCACGCGCAGGCGATGATCGACCTGTCCACCCGGCTCGGGCGCATCCTCGGCCCCACCAGCCGGCCGGTGGCGCGGGCCCGCGACTGGCTGCTGCGCGGCGCGTCCGTCGCCCCCGCAGTGAAGCGGTGGACCCTCGAGATGCGCTTCAAACCCGTCCCCGACTACCGCGACGGCTTCGTCGTACCCGAAGACCGGCGCACCAGGCGACCCCGCGTGGGCCGCATGTTCGTACAACCCATGGTCGAGGCCCTGGACGGCAACCGGGTCCGCCTCGACGAGGTGCTCGGCCCGTGGTTCGCGGTACTCGGCTTCGAGTGCGACCCGCTGGCCGAGCTCACCACCGCCGAGCTGGCCGCCCTCGACCGGCTCCGCCCGCACATCGTCAGAGTCATCGAGTCCCGGGCCGGCGAGCGGTACCGCCGGCAACCCTGCGTCGCGGTACAGACCATCGTGGTCGAGGACGTCGACAACGACCTGCGGCCGTGGTTCCAGCAGGCCGGCCGCAACGTCGCGCTGATCCGGCCCGACCGCTACGTCGCCGCACTGACCACCCCCAGGAGTCTCGGGCCCGCGCTGCTCCGGCTCGCCGCCCGGCTCACCGATGCCCACACCAGTCACGCCCCCTTGGAGTCAACATGAGCAATACCACAAACGCCTCGGTGGGGCGCGCCAGAGTCTCCATGACCGGCGTCCTCGCCCAGTCCGTCGGATTCATGGGACCGGTCTTCTCGGTCGCCACCCTGCTGCCGCTGATCGTCGGGCTGTCCGCGACCGGCCGCGGTGCCGGTGTCGCCACGCCCGTCGCCATCGTCATCGCCGGTATCGGCATCTTCGGCGCCGGCTGGGTGATCGCCCAGTACGCCAAGCGCATCCACCTGTGCGGCTCGCTGTACGAGTACATCTGCGACGCCTTCGGCCCCCGCGTCGGTATCGTCGCCGGCTGGCTGTACTTCGGCGCGATGCTCATCCTCGCCGCGGCCACCTTCCTCGTGCTCGGCGGCCTGTCCGAGAGCTTCCTGCAGAGCGCGTTCTCGGTACACGTCGCGTGGTGGGTACTCGCACTGGCCTTCGTGGCGGTGGTGATGGCGATCGTCGTCATCGGCGTGCAGATCTCGGTACGCGCGCAGCTGGCCCTGGTGCTGCTCTCCTCCGCGGTGGTGGCCGCCTTCTCGCTGTACATCATCGTCAAGGGCGGCCACGGCGGGCACAGCCTGTCCCTCAAGCCGCTCAACCCGTTCGCCATCGCCGGACTCGACCTGCTCTACGGCGTCCTGTACGGCATCAACATGTTCATCGGCTTCGAATCCGCCGCCAACCTTGCCGAGGAGACCGACGACCCCAAGCGGCACGTGCCCCGCGCGGTGCTCTGGTCGCTGACCATCGTCGGCGCCTACTTCGTCCTGACCGCGTACGCCCAGGACGTCGGCTTCGGCCTTGACGGCGCGGCGTGGAAGAACAGCGTCTTCCCGTTGCAGGCGCTCGCGTCGGGCACCGAGTTCGGCTCCACCGCGTTCGGCAACCTCATGTCCGTGCTCATCATCCTCGACATCGCCGCGGTCGCCATCGGTGTCGGCGTCGCCGCCAGCCGCGGCATCATGTCCATGGCCCGCGCCGGCCGGCTGCCGTCCGCCCTGGCCACCGTGCATTCGCGCTTCCGGACGCCGGTGGTCGCAGCCGCCCTGATCGGTGTCGTATCGGTCGCCGCCATCCTGCTCGTCGCCGCCGACGACGGCGTGTTCTCCCGCGCCACCGGCCAGCCCGGCGTGTTGCAGCCGCAGTGGGCCCCGATGTTCAGCTGGATGGCCGGCTTCGCCGGTACCGGGCTGGCGCTGATGTACCTCGCGATCAGCGTGGCCGGTGCGCGCGGCCTGTGGCACGAGGTGAACCGCGTCAAGCTCGTCGTGGCCACGACCGCGGGCGTACTGGTCGCGGCCGGCGCGGTGTTCGGCGCGCTGTACAAGGCCAGCAGCCCGCTGGACACGGTAGGGTGGGCGCTGGGTGCCTGGATCCTCGCGGGCGCGATCTGGTCGCTGGCCGTCTCGTCGCGCCGCACCCGCCGCGCCAGCGACGAGGACGCGCCCGCGGGCGACGAACAGCTGAGCGCGGCATGACCCGAGCAGCGAGCCAGGAGGCCGTGAGCGCAGCGGACCGCCGCTCTGCCTGGACCGAGCAGCGGCGGAGCGAAGCGACAGAGCGGCAAGGGAAGGCAGAGCACAAGGCGGCCCGCGAAGCGAAGCAGGAGGAACCGTGACGCATCCCTACGATCCGTTGAGCGCGGACGAGATCACCGCCGCGGTCGCGGCGGTGCGCTCCGGGCACCCGGAGCTGACCGGGCCGCGGTTCCCGCTCGTGCGTACCGACCCGCCCGCCAAGGAGGTGGTACGCCGGCGGGATCCGGCGGCGCGAACGGCGTTCCTCGTCGTGTACGACCGGGCCGAGGCGGCCACCTACGAGGCGCGCGTCGACCTGGCCACCGGCAAGGTCACCGGCTGGGCCGCCGTTCCCGGTGTGCAGCCGGCCATCATGATCGAGGAGATCATGGAGCTGGAGGCCATCGTGAAGAGCGACCCCGCCGCGGTCGCCGCGCTCGCCCGGCACGGCGTACCCGACCTGGACCTGCTGCAGATCGACCCGTGGTCCACCGGTACGCTGCCCGTCGACGGCGTACCCGCGAGCCGCCGGCTCATCCGCGCCAGCGCGTACGTGCGCGAGTTCCCCGAGGACAACGGGTACGCCCGCCCCGTGGGCAATCTCGTGTTCGTCATCGACGGCAACGCGAAGGCGGTGGTCGCCATCCAGGAGGGCGACGTGGTGCCGCTGCCGCCGGAGAGCGGGAACTACGACACCGGCAGCGCCGGCCCGCTGCGTACCGACCTGCGCCCGCTGCACATCAGCCAACCCGACGGGCCGTCGTTCACCGTCGCGGGAAACGTCATCGAGTGGCAGCGGTGGCACCTGCACGCCCACATCGACCCCGTGGAGGGTCTGGTCGTCAGTGACGTGTCCTATCTGGACACTGGTCGCCGCCGCTCCATCCTGCACCGCGCCGCCATCAGCGAGATGGTCGTACCCTACGGCGACACCAGCGACGACTTCTACTTCCGCAACGTCTTCGACGCCGGCGAGTACAACCTCGGCAAGACGGTCGGCTCGCTGTCGCTGGGCTGCGACTGCCTCGGCGAGATCCGGTACCTGGACGCCGTGCTCGCCGACGAGTCGGGCGTACCGCAGACCATCACCAACGCGATCTGTATCCACGAGGAGGACTACGGGATCCTCTGGAAACACTGGAACTTCCGGTACGCCCAGCAGCCCGAGGTACGCCGGTCCCGCCGGCTCGTCGTCTCCGCGATCCACACCATCGGCAACTACGAGTACGGCTTCTTCTGGTACTTCTACCTCGACGGCACCATCCAGTTCGAGGCGAAGCTCACCGGCATCGTGCAGACCCGCGCGGTGGCACCGGGTACCACGCCCGGCTACGGCGCCCTCGTCGCACCCCAGCTCGACGCACCCAACCACCAGCACCTGTTCAACATGCGCCTCGACCTGGAGGTCGACGGACCCGCCAACACCGTCCTGGAGGTCGACGCCGTCGGCCTGCCCACCGGCCCCGGCAACGAGCACGGCAACGCCATCGTCGCCCGGAAGACGACCATCGCCAACGAACGCGAGGCGCGCCGGGCGTGCGATCCGGCGACCGCCCGTACCTGGAAGGTGGTCAACCCGGGCGTCACCAACCGCTTCGGCGAACCGGTCGGGTACAAGCTGGTGCCCTTCGTCGGGCCGACGCTGCTGGCCGCACCCGACAGCGACCTGGCCAGGCGCGCGGAGTTCGCCCGCCACCACCTCTGGGTCACCCGCTACCACCCGCGGGAGATGCACGCCGCCGGCGACTACCCGAACCAGCACCCCGGCGACGGGTTGGGCCGGTGGGTGCGGCAGGAGCGCGACCTCGTCGACACCGACGTCGTGCTCTGGCACACGTTCGGCACCAGCCACCTACCCCGCCCGGAGGACTGGCCCATCATGCCGTGCGAGTATGTCGGCTTCTCCCTCAAACCCGCCGGGTTCTTCGACCGCAACCCGTCCCTGGACGTACCGCCACCCATCACCGACCACAATGGACACTGCCACACCGCCTGACGGTACCGGGCTCAGGCGGTACCGGTCGGCGCCAGCGCCTGGGTGCGGAACTGCCGCTCGTACAGCCGCGCGTACAGGCCGCCCCGGGCGAGCAGTTCGGTGTGCGTACCGGCGTCGAGCAGGCGGCCGTGGTCGAGGACGAGGATCTGGTCGGCGGCCAGGATGGTCGACAGGCGGTGCGCGATCACGATGGCGGTCCGCCCGTGCAGCAGCGGCCGCAGCGCGGCCTGGATGTGGTGCTCGGATTCGGAGTCCAGATTGGACGTTGCCTCGTCCAGGATGAGCACGCGCGGGTCGCGCAGGATCACCCGCGCGATCGCGACGCGCTGCTTCTCGCCACCGGAGAGCCGGTGCCCGCGCTCGCCCACCACGGTGCCGTACCCGTCGGGCAGCGTGGTGATGAACTCGTGCAGGTACGCCGTCCTCGCGGCGGCGACCAGATCGTCGTCGGACGCGCCGGGCCGCGCGTACCGCAGGTTGTCGGCGATGGAGGCGTGGAACAGGAAGGTGTCCTGGAACACCATGCCCAGCCGGGCGGTCCACGACGCGAGCGTGGCGTGGCGCAGGTCGGTACCGTCGATGAGTATCCGCCCGGCCTGCGGGTCGGCGAACCGGGCCAGCAGGGCGGTGACGGTGGTCTTCCCGGCGCCGCTCGGCCCGACCAGCGCGACCAGTTGGCCCGGGGCGATGTCCACGGTCAGGTCGTCGACCGCCGGACCCGGGGCGTCGGGGTAGGTGAACGTGACCCGGTCGAGCCGGATCCCGCCGCCTACCTCGGTCAGTTCGCGGGCGTCGGGGGCGTCGGCGACCTCGGGCCGCCGGTCGGTGTAGACGAACAGCCGGCCGAACAGCGCCAGCGAGCCGGTGATGTTCACGTGCATCCCGGCCAGGGAGGTGACCGCGCCGGCCAGCCGGGCGCCGAGCACCGTGGCGAACACGAACACGGTACCCACCGTGGCGTGGCCGGCCACCACCAGCCACCCGCCGAACAGGATCATCAGGGCGGGGCCGGCCGTCTGCAGCGTGTTCATCAGCATCCGGAACCACTGCCCGATCAGGTGCTGCCGTACCTCCAGCGCGCGCAGGTCGCGGTTGATCCGGCCGAACCGGGCGTGCTCGGCCGGGGCCGCGCCGAAGGCTTTGACCAGCATGATCCCGGAGATGCCGAGGATCTCCTGCAGGTACGCCGACATCGTGGCGCGCTGCCGCTGGGTACGGGCCCGCGCGGTGTACGTGGCGCGGCCGGCGCGCCGGGTGGGCAGCCCGACCAGCGGGATCAGTACCAGCACCGCGAGGGTCAGCGGCCACGAGAACGCGAGCATGAGCGCCAGCGTGGCCGCGGTCACCAGCGCGTTGGAGATCAGGCCGAACACGGTGTCGGTGACCACGTCCTCCACACCGTCGATGTCGTTGTCGATCCGCGAGAGCAGGTCGCCGGCCTTGTGCCCGGTGAAGAACCCGACCGGCTGCGCCAGCAGCGCCTCGAACAGCTGGCCGCGCAGGGTGGCCACGATGCCCTGACTGATCACTGTGGACAGCCACGACTGCGCCACCCCCACGAGCCCGCCCGCCAGCGCGGCGGCGATCCCGGCCCCGACCAGCAACCCGACCCGGGTGAACGCCGGGTGCGGGTGGGCCAGGGTGTCGATCAGCGACTTGAACACCACCGCCGGGGCCAGGCCCAGCACCGCCTGTACCGCGATGCACCCCACCACGACCAGGCCGCGCCCCCGGTACGGGCCGAAGTACGACAGCACCCGCCGCAGCATGGCCCGCCGTACCGCCGGCGGCGGCCCGTCCTCGCCCCAGTCCACGGCCATCGTCGGGCCCACGCAGTACCGGTTCACGCCAGCCAGCCCAGCATGCGTACGCCCATCCCCGCGCAGCAGATCACCGCCGCCAGCAGCGCGCCCAGGTTCACCATCGTGGCGCTCCCCCACAGCCACGCCGGCCAGCCGCGCCGCGGCGCCGGTCCGCCCTCCAGGGCAGCGATGCGCTCGGGCA
>DATEJJ010000259.1:0-7042 GCA_035278125.1 Rugosimonospora sp. | reverse complement strand
TGTCCCCGTCCGTGCTGAGCGCCTCGATCGTCGCCGCGGTCCTGGTACCGCTGCTCGCGGTGATCGGGCTGCGCGCCCGCCGGGTGCGCCGGGCCCGGATCCGTGCCCGGGCGCGTGCCCGGCGGAGAACGGTTACGAATTGAAGTTGTTACCGGGCCGGTGCGGCGGCCGGCCGGGCCGCGCGTAAGACTGGACCGATGCCGGCGCCCGAGCTACGGCAGTCCACGCCCGCGGTCGCTCACCTGCCGGCGCCGGATCCCGTTCCCGCTCCCGCTCCTGAAACGGCGGCGGTTACCGCCTCTCATCCGGCGGTTCCCGCTGCGGCAGGTCAGGGCCGGCTGGCCGGGTTGGACGGGCTGCGCGGCCTGGCCGCACTGTACGTCGTGGTGTTCCACTGCTGGCTGTTCACCTTCCGCGGCTTCCCCGGCAATCCCGGCCCGCTCTGGCTCGGCTGGCTGCGGTACGGGCACCTCGCCGTGGTCTTCTTCCTCGCCCTGTCCGGCTTCTCGCTGGCCGTCGCGCCGGCCCGGCACGGCTGGGGGCTGGGCGGGGTGCGCCGGTACGCGTGGCGGCGCGCGTGGCGGATCCTGCCGCCGTACTGGGCGGCGCTGGCGTTCAGCGTGGCCGTGTCCCGGCTCATCGTGGCGCAGCCGCACGCCGGGGGAGTGGTCGGCCACAAGTCCGTCGCCGTGTACGGGCTGCTGCTCCAGGACCTCGCCGTCGCGCCGGTACCGAACGGGGCGTTCTGGTCGATCGCGGTCGAGGCGGAGCTGTACCTCGTGTTCCCGCTGCTGCTGCTGATCCGCCGGCGCCTCGGCGCGGTGGCGGTACTGGCCGGCGTGACCGTACCCGTGGTGCTCCTCGGCCTGCTGTCCCCCGGAGTGTCCCCTGTGGACAAGCTGCACCTGCTCGCCCCGCAGCTGTCCCCGCTGTTCGCGATGGGCCTGCTCGGCGCCGGCGTGCTGGCCGCACCGGAGCGGGTGAAACGCCTGCCCTGGCACTGGTTCGCCGCGCTCGCCGGCGCGCCCGTGGTGCTGCTGATGGTCGGCGAGGGTCTGGTGTGGACGGTGGCGCACTACTTCTGGATCGACCTCGCCGTCGGCCCGCCCATCGCCATGCTGCTGGCGGCCGTCGCCACCGGGAGGCCGGGCTGGCTGGTGTGGCTGCTCGCCACCCGGCCGCTGCGCCGGCTCGGCTCGTTCTCCTACAGCCTGTACCTGATCCACCTGCCGATGGTGGCGGTCGCCAGCCGGTTCGCCACGCACCACGCGGCGCCCGGGGTACCGGCGTTCTGGACCACGCTGGGGCTGGTCGTCCCGGTCGCGCTGGCCGGCGCGTGGGCGTTCGCCTCGGTCTTCGAGATCCCGTTCCAGCGGTACCGCTCCTGGCCCGCGCTGCGCACCGCGGTCCTGGCCCGCTGGCGCTGACTCGGCCACCTCCCGGCCGGCGTGGGTCGGGCGGTCAGCTCTCCGCGGGCTCCGCCGGGTCGCCGGCCCGCTTGTCCGGGTTGCGGCGCGCCAGGGAGGGGCGGCGCTGCGCCAGATCCGCGGCCCGCTTGTAGATCTGCTGGCGCTGGCTGTGCGGCACGGTCGCGCTGGCGCCACTCATCACCCACTCGGGGCCGACCGGAATCAGCCGGGTGATGAGGAAGGAACCATCGGGTATCCGGTCGAACGTGCCCGGCCCGGTGTTCGCGTGTACCCGGTACGGCAGCTCGTCCACCAGGTTGTGCACCAGCAGCGCGTCGCCGTCCCGCCCGCGTACCTCGAAGATGCCCTCCACCACGTCCCGCCAGCCGAGCACCATCTCCCGCTCGGCGGCGGACAGGTCGGGGCGGGCGGCGACGAACTGCTCCACCACCGTCTTGCCGTTGCGGAACCGGTGCTGCAGCACGAAGTAGTCGAGGAACATGATCTGCTCGCGGTCGTCGTCCACGGCGAACCCCACGCCCTGGGCGCGCAGCGCCTCGCGGAAGGCGCGGTGGTAGCGCGGCTGCTGGGCGTACGCGACCAGTTCGCGCTTGAGTTCGGTGCCGCGCACGATCAGTTCGGCGGTGGTGACCATCCGCTGCCTCCCGGGGTGTACCGACCGGCAGGGTACCGCAGTCCGCCCGGGCCGCGCTCGGAGCCGGGAAAATTACCGGCACTCTAGAATCGCGTCTATCGGAGACCGGCGAGGAAGGGGCGTGACGGCTCATGTGGATCCGCCCGATGCGCGCGGGCGACGCCGAGGCGGTGCTGCGCATTTACCAGAACGGTCTGGACAGCGGCGACGCCAGCTTCGAGACCGTGGCCCCCGACTGGCGCGCGTTCGACACCGGCAGGCTGCCCGAGCACCGGCACGTGGCCGGGGACGGCGGTGCGGTACTCGGCTGGGTGGCCGTCACCGCGGTCTCCGGCCGCTGCGTGTACGCGGGCGTGGTCGAGCACTCGGTGTACGTCGACCCCGCGGCGCGCGGCCGTGGCGTGGGTTCGGCACTGCTCGCCGCGCTCATCGAGTCCACCGAAGCCGCCGGGGTCTGGACCATCCAGTCCGGCGTGTTCCCGGAGAACGCGGCCAGCCTCGCCCTGCACCGCAGCGCGGGGTTCCGGGTCATCGGCACCCGGGAACGGATCGGGCGCCACCACGGCGTCTGGCGCGACGTGGTGCTGCTGGAGCGGCGCAGCCCCGCCGTCGTCTGAGCCGCGATCCCTTGCGCAGAAAGGCGAGCACGTGTCCGAGTACCGATACCTCCAGTACGAGACCGACGGGCCGGTCACGGTCATCACCATCAACCGGCCGGAGCGGATGAACGCCATCGGCCCGGATGTCCACAGTGAACTCGTCCACGCGTGGGACCGGTTCCGCACCGACGGCACCGCGCTCGTCGGCGTGCTGACAGGCGCGGGTACCCAGGCGTTCTGTGCCGGCGGCGACCTCAAGTCCGCGTTCGCCGGCGAGGGCCCGCTGACCACGGACCCGGCGGAGCTGGCCGCACACGCCCGCGGCGAGCGCCCCGGCATCCTCGGCCCCACCCGCTGGACCGACCTCTACAAGCCCACCATCGCCGCGGTCAACGGCGTCGCGTACGCCGGCGGCCTGGAGTGGGTGTGCTGGACCCACCTCGCCGTCGCCGACGCGCACGCCACGTTCGGCGTCACCTGCCGCCGGTGGAACATCGGGCTGGGCGACGGCGGCACGCAGCGGCTGCCCCGCATCGTCGGGTACCGGCGTGCGCTGGAGCTGATCATCACCGGCCGCGTCATCGACGCCACCGAGGCACTCGCCATCGGTCTCGTCAACGAGGTCGTCCCCTCCGGCACCTGCCGGCAGCGCGCCGTGGAGCTGGCACACCGCATCGCCGCCCTGCCGCAGCCGGCCATCCACACCGACCTGGAGGCCGCCGAGCGCGGCTGGGGCCGGCCGCTGGATGACGCTTTGCGTATCGAGGCGGCCTGCTTCAACCGGCTGATGAGCACGCCGGAGATCCGCGAGGGCCTGCGGCAGTTCAACGAGCGCGACCACCCCGACCGGGATCCGCACGGCACACCGCTCACCGTCGGGCTGGCGCGCCCGGTCGCCGACCCGGATTGACACTCCCGTGCCCGGCACGCGGACCGGGTGGGCGGTGACCCGCCCACCCGGTCCACTGTGGACCTGCCCGGCTAGCTCAGCGTCACGGACGTGTCGTCGATGACGAACGACGTCTGCAGCGACGAGTCTTCCGCCCCGGTGAACAGGAGGCTCACCGTCTGGCCGCCGAGCGACGAGACCGTGTAGGTCTTCTGCACGTAGCCCGAGGCTTTGTTCAGATTGGACAGTGTCCCCAGCGTGGTGCCACCGAGCTTGACGGTCAGCGTGTCGTACGCCGTGCTGGTCGTCGTCTCGGCACTGTCGATGTGGACCCAGAAGGACACCGTGGCGGTGCAGCCTGCCGGAATCGTCACCGACTGGGACAGCGTGTCGGTGTGGGTGGTGCCGTAGCCGTCCAGCCAGGCGGCGAAGGTACCGGTACGGGCCGGCTCGCCGCTCGAACCGTGCTGGCCGATGACGCCGCTGGTCGCCGTCCACGACGCGGACCCGGACTCGAAGCCCTGGTTCGCGAGCAGCTGGCCGGAGCAGGTACCCGACGTGGGGCCCGTGGTGGGGCTGGGGCTCGCCGTCGGGGTGGGGGTCGGGCTCGCGGTCGGCGACGGCGTCGTCGTGGTGCATGTCGGTTCGCCGCTCTGCGCCGGTACGCTCACCGCGGTCCAGGCCGCCTTGACCGTGTTGAACTGCGTGCAGCTGCCCGGGAACAGGTTCAGCGCCGCCTGCAGCGTCCATACCCGGTACTTCAGGTACGACGACGCCGACGTCTTCAGCAGCATCGCGTTGTACATGATCTTCATGGCGGTCTGGATGCCCAGCCCGGTGATGGTGGTGCTGTTGCAGGTCGGGCTGGTCGGCTGCCCGTCCGTCGGGTTGGTGCCCTCGGCGAGCAGGTAGAACCAGTGGTTGCCCGGCCCGGCCGCCGCGTGCACCTCGGTGGACGGGATGCTGCTGGAGTAGCAGTTGGCGTGCCCGGCCAGCGACGGGTTGTACATGTAGCGGATCGGGCCGTTACCGGTCAGGTTGATCCGCTCGCCCACGGTGAAGTCCGGCGGGTCGTACGCCGCCGGCTCGTTGGCGTACCACTCCGTGGCCGCACCGAACGTGTCCGCCACGAACTCCTGCGTACCCGAGCCGGAGATGCCGCCGGGCGTGTGGTCGTCCACGCCGTGCCCCATCTCGTGCCCGACCACGTCCAGCGAGCTGATCCACTGGTTCTGCGCGTTGAACCCGACCGCCACCTGCGTCCCGTCGTAGAAGGCGTTCTCTTCCGGGTCGCCGATCCGGATCGGCCACGCGCCGCCGTTGCCGTCCATGCCGTTGCGGCCGAGCCAGTTGGCCAGCATCTTGAACTCGGTCTGCGCGTCGAACAGGGCGTCCACGCAGCCGGTCTCCTTGTTGGTGGCGTCCCCGTTGCCCCACACGTCATCGGTACCGGTGAACGTCGTGTTGTTGGAGAAGTCCTGGCAGCTCAGGTTGGTGATTGTCGGGTCCGTCATGGAGAACCCGGTGCTGGTGTGGGTGGTGTTGATGGTCAGCGGGTTGGGCCCGTTCCAGGCGCCGGTACCGCTGCCGTGCATGACGTGTTCGCGGGTGTGCAGCAACGTACCCGTGAGCGCGTCGACCTCGACCGAGAGCCGGCTGACACCCTCCGTGCCGGTACCGTCGACCGTCGTCTCCCAGGCCAGGCGCGGCGAGGCGCCCAGCATGTCCACCACGAGCTGCGTACCCTCCACCTGGCGTACCGCGCGCAACTGCTTGCGCGCCACGGCTTCGGCGCTGGCACGGGTCAGCTTCGCTGTTACCGCCATGTTGCCGATCGCGTGCTGCTGGGCGACCGACGTGTACCGGACGTTCCCGGCCGCGTCGGTGACCACCACGAAGTCGCCACCCACGACCGGCAGGCCCTTGTAGGTCCGGTCGAAGGGCACGTACTGCATGCCGGCCGAGGAGATGACCGGGTGCTGGACGAACGAGTCGTCCCCGGTCGCGAGCAGCGCCTGGGGCCGCCGGGCGACGAACGTACTCGCCGACGTGGCGGCCTTGGCGCGGATGGCCGCGGCGTTACCGGGTGGTGCCGGCGGCGTCGCGGCCTGCACGGCCGCGGCGGTACCGGCGGTTGCCAGTCCGGCCGCGATCGCGCCTGCCATCGTGGCCTTGCGTAGTGCGGAATTCAACGGATGCCTCTCCTTCCCCAACGGCGCCGCCGGCTGCCTGTCGTGCCCGGCCCGCGCCACATCCGGTGTACCGTCGCGAGCATCCCGCATCCGACCGGCCCCATCGTGTGGTGACCGCGTGTGTGAGAGAGGCTCGCGTCGATGCGATGGACAATCACACGCCGGTACGTCCGTGCACAAGAGTCAATGTCATATGCGACCCTCGCACTTACCCTGCGCCGCTCCTACTACGCAGACGTAGGGTTGCGCATGCCTGCCCGGCGTGCACCGGGTCCACTGTGGAGCTAGATGTGGAAGGTCTCGTACAGCAGCGGGTGGTCGGTGTAGTCCATGCGCTCGGTACCGCCGCTGATCCACTGGATGTTCGCGGTGTAGAAGACCTGTTGCAGCGAGTTGTCACTGCGCCGCTCGTACCCGGGCGGCGTGCAGCCCTGCGCGTCGTACGGCTTGCCCGGCTGCGACGTCAGGTTGAAGTCCCCGGCGACGATGACCTCCGGCAGTACCCACGGCGACGCCAGGATCGCGATCAGTTCGTGGCACTGGCGGATCGCCACGGCCGGATCGGTGGACAGGTGCGTGGTGCAGCCGGTGAGCCGATCCTTGACGAGCGTGCCGCAGGTCCAGGTGCGCATCTCGTCGCTGGGATCCTGGGCGCGGTACCAGCCGTAGTGGAACTCGCGGCCGTTGCCGCGGTGGACCAGCGCCACCCCGAACATCGTGCCGTTGAGGCAGTGGTAGTAGTCCTTCCGGTCCCGGTTGAACGCGGGCATGAAGTCGACCGCCACGTTCTCGCTGCCGTACAGGTCGGCCATGGCCTGGCCCAGCTTCCCCCAGCCCGCCCCACTGTAGAAGTCGCCGCTGCACACCTCCTGCAACGACACCATGTCCGGCGGGCGCGCGCGGATCTTCCCGGCCGCCTCGTCCACCGCACGGCCGAAGCTGTAACAGGAGTGCGCCATACCGCTGTTGCACAGGTTCATCTGCAGCAGCACGAAGGTCGACGCGGCGCGTGCCGGCGCGACCGGTACCGACGCGTCCAGCGCCACCAGCGAGACCACCAGGGCGGCGCAGACGAGAGCAGCCCGTACCCGCCAGCGCTGGCCCCGCCGCGCCGACACCGGAACGCTCTGTGACAACACCCCTCCCGCACGCGCGGGGACACCTCGGCTGCTCCCGAGCGTACGGCGTCGATCTGGCCGAAGGCTTACGCGACCGTTACGGGCGCCCCGGCGCCGGCAGCGCCTGGCCCGCGTCGGCGCGGGCGATCGAGCCCCGCGGCCGGGCCGCGACCAGTGCGG
>DATEJJ010000258.1:0-11045 GCA_035278125.1 Rugosimonospora sp. | reverse complement strand
AGACGGCGGCCCGGGCGACCGCGCTGCTGTGCGACGCGGCGGTCTCGACCTACCTGCGCGACCACCTCACCGAGACGGTCCGCCGGGGACTGTCCGCCGGCTGGGTGGCGGCGGTGCGCCGGCTGCCCACCGCGGCCCCGGTCGACCTGGGACCGCACCACTACGCCGTCTCCGCGCTGCTGCAGCGGCTCGGCACGGTACGCGCCGAGGACGTGCGGCGGCTGGAGCGCGCGGCGGAGGACTCCCGTCGGCACCCGGGCGGCTGGTCCTCCTCCGTGCACTCGGCGACCTGGGCGGCGTACCTGTCCGACCGGGTGCGTACCGCCGCCGTGGCGCAGCTCCTGCTGGTACAGGCGATCGACATCGGCGCGCTGCCGCTGGCCACCCGCGCCGGCGGGGTCTGGAACGTGCTCAGCGGGGCGGTACAGGCCCTGGTCGTGCGCGACCTGCTGGACACCTCCACCGCGCACCGCCTGCTCGCGCCGGTGCTGGCCGCGCTCGGCCCCGCCTGGCTCACCTGAGCCGGCTCAGCCTGACCCGACCGGGCCGGCGTTTTCAGCAGTTCCTCAGGCTGTCCCCGGCCCGGTCGATATGTCCAGTGCTGGCAGCGCGCGGCCCTTCTCGCAGGAGGTAACCATGATCTCGGTACTGGTCGTCGACGACTCGGTGGTCGTCCGCCGGCTGATCGTCGACGCCCTCGGCACAGTACCGGGCATCCGCATCGTGGGTACCGCCTCCAACGGCCGCCTCGCCCTCTCCAAGATCGACCAGCTGAGCCCGGACCTGGTCACCATGGACATCGAGATGCCGGAGATGGACGGCCTCACCGCCCTGCGCGAGCTGCGCAAGCGGCACCGCCGGCTACCGGTGATCATGTTCAGCACGCTGACCGAGGCGGGTGCCAGCGCCACCCTGGACGCGCTGGCCGCCGGCGCCAGCGACTACGTCACCAAGCCCACCCACATGAGCAGCCTGTCCGCCGCCCAGGCGATGGTGCGTGACCAGCTCGTACCGCGGATCCAGGCGCTGGCCGGCGGGCCGGTGCACCGGGTGGCCCCGGCCCGTACCGCTCCGCCACCGGCCGCCGCCGTACCCCGCCCGACCGGGCCGGTCGCGGCACTGCTCATCGGCGCCTCCACCGGCGGCCCCGACGCGCTGGCCAAGGTGATCGGCGCGCTGCCCGGCAACCTGCCGGTACCGGTGCTGGTGGTGCAGCACATGCCACCCGTGTTCACCGCGATGTTCGCGGAGCGCCTCAACCGGCTGTCCTCGCTGTCCGTGGTGGAGGCGCAGGACGGCATGCCGGTGGCACCCGGCCGCGTGTTCATCGCCCCCGGCGACCACCACCTGCAACTCGTACAGCGCGGTACGGGCCTGCACACCAAGCTGAACGACGGCCCGCCGGAGAACTCGTGCCGCCCCGCGGTGGACGTGCTCTTCCGGTCGGCGGCCGGCATCTACCGCGGTAACGCGCTGGCCGCGATCCTCACCGGAATGGGTCAGGACGGCAAGCGCGGCGCCGAAGAACTCCATGCGGCCGGGGCGGAGATCGTCGCCCAGGACGAAGCCTCCTCCGTGGTCTGGGGCATGCCCGGCGCCGTGGTCACCGCCCACCTCGCGCACACCGTGCTGCCGCTGGGCGAGATCGCGCAACACCTCATTTCCCGTATAGCCGCCGGTAAGGCGGGCCGGCCAAAGGTAGTGGTGCCATGACGCTGTCCCCGACGAACTTCACCTTCGTCTCGAGGCTCGTGCGACAGGAAGCGTCCATCATCCTGGAGCCCGGCAAGGAGTACCTGGTCGAAGGCCGGCTGCTCACCCTGGCCCGCAAGGCCGGCGTAAGCGGCGTGGACGAGTTCCTGACCCAGGTGCAGAGCCGGATCGACCTGGCCGCCAACCACGCCATCGTGGATGCCCTCACCACCAACGAGACCTCGTGGTTTCGGGACCGGGAACCGTTCCAGGCGCTCACCGACGCGGTCATGCCCGCGCTGGTCACCGCGCGGGCCGCCACCCGCAACATCCGGATCTGGTCCGCCGCCTGCTCCAGCGGGCAGGAGCCGTACAGCATCGCGATGCTGATGGAGGACGCGCTGCCGGCCGGGTGGCGGTACGAGGTGATGGCCAGCGACATCTCCAGCGAGATGATCAAGCGGGCCGAGACGGGCGAGTTCACCCAGGTCGAAATGAACCGGGGACTACCCGCACAGATGCTGGTACGCCACTTCGAGCGGCACGGTACCGCCTGGCGCATCTCGCCGGCGCTGCGCCGCTCGGTCACCTTCCGCCGGCTCAACCTGGACACCCCGCTGCCCTCGCACCAACCCTTCGACGTGATCTTCCTGCGCAACGTGCTGATCTACTTCGATGTCGCTACGAAGCGTTCCGTCCTCAAGAACGTGAGCCAGCTGCTGCGTCCCGACGGGTGGCTGTTCCTGGGCGCCGCGGAGACGACCATCGGCGTCGACGACCGATTCGAGCGCGTGGCAGCCGGCCGGGCCTCGGCGTACCGACTGAAGGCTCCGGTGCCAGCCAGCACCGCGAGAAAGGGGTAATGCGCGATGCGCGTCATATTGGTGGACGACTCCCGGGCGATGCGGATGATCCTGCGTCGCATCGTGGGGCAGCTCGGTTTCGAGATCATGGAGGCCGAGGACGGGCAGGCGGCGCTGGAGGCCGTCCAGAGCAGCGACCCCGTGCCCGACCTCGCACTCATCGACTGGAACATGCCGCGGATGAACGGCCTGGAGTTGGTCAGCGCGCTGCGCGACGACCCCCGTACCCGGGACATGACGCTCGTGATGGTGACCACGGAGGGCGAGCAGAGCCAGATCGTCCGCGCGCTCGCCGCCGGCGCCCACGAGTACGTCATCAAGCCGTTCACCTCCGACTCGATGGTCGAGAAGCTGGCCCTGCTGGGCCTGGTCCCGAACGCGGCCGCGGGCGCGGCGGCGGGCGGGTCGTAACCCCGGCCCGCACACCGAGCACGGCGCACCGCCGGGCGGCGCTCACGCCGCCGGGCCGCGCTCACGCCGCCGGGCACCCTGCCCGTGCGCGGCTCTAGTGACGAAGCGAGGAACTGGAATGACCCTGCAGATGGCACCCACCATCGATGACTTGGGCGAGATCGCGGAGCAGGTCTGGTCGTCGTACCTGGACCCGGACGGCCTCAGCCCGCTGCTCCCGTTCGTCTCGGACGAACACGAGAAGACCCGCAGCCAGGGCGAGAGCCTGTGCGCCTCCGTCTCGATCACCGGGGCGTGGCACGGCCACGTGGTCGTCTCCTGCTCGGCGCAGGCCGCCAAGCACGCCGCCGCGGCGCTGCTGGCGATGGACGTCCCCGAGGTCACCCAGCAGGACACCGTGGACGCGCTCGGCGAACTGGCCAACATCGTGGGCGGCAACGTGAAGAGCACCCTGCCGCCGGTGTGCGCCATCTCGCTGCCGCACGTCATCAGCGGCATCGGCGTGGACAGCCACTGGCCCGCCGCGGTGCAGGTGTGCGAGCTGATCGGCGTGTGGCAGGACGAGCCGATCTCGATCAGCGTGTGGCAGAGCCGCAGCGACCGGGCGGTGGCGGCGCCATGAAGATCCTGATCGCCGACGACAGCCGGGTCATGCGCCAGATCGTCACCCGTACCCTCCGCCAGGCCGGCTTCGGCGACCACGAGCTGGTCGAGGCCGGGGACGGCAAGCAGGCGTACGACATGTTCATGGCCGAGCTGCCGGACCTGGTCGTGTCCGACTGGAACATGCCCGAGATGACCGGCATCGAGCTGCTGCGCGGGCTGCGCTCCGCCGGCCACAGCGTGCCGTTCGGGTTCGTCACCTCCGAGTGCACCGACGAGATGAAGAGCACGGCCGAGGCCGCCGGTGCCCTGTTCTTCATCGTCAAGCCGTTCACACCGGATGGGTTCCGCGACGCGCTTAGTCCACTTATGGGATGATGCGCCCTATGTCCCACGTACTTCCGGCGTCGCTGGCCGTCCGCAACCTCCTGGAGGACCTCCTCGGGCGAGAGGTGACGGTCAGCCCTGCCGAGCCGCCCCGCGCGGAGCACCTCCGCACCGCCACCGTCGCGGTGTACGTCGACGACACCCTGCGGCTGTCCGCCGTACTCGCGCTCGACCTCCGCCTCGCCGCCTTCGCCGGCGCGGCGCTCGGCCTGATGCCGGTGGGCGGGGCCGAGGACTGCATCGACGAGAAGAACCTTTCTCCGGTACTGGCGGAGAACGTCTCCGAGCTGTGCAACGTGCTGACCGGGCTGCTCAACCGGGAAGGCGGCCGGCACCTGCGGCTGTACCAGCTGCACCTGCCCGGTGCCGCGCTCCCCAGCGACGTCGGCGCGCACGCGCTCGCCCTCGGCAACCGCCTGGACCTCAACGTGGACGTCGCCCGCTACGGCGCCGGCCAGCTCTGGCTGTCGCTGGTCTGAGCCGCCGCTCAGTCCTGCCCTCAGTCTTGCGCTCAGTCCTGCGGGAGCGGGAAGCTCGTCCGTACCGCGTCGATCGCCCACACCATCCGCGCCACCGCCGTCTCCGGGTGCTCGCCGAACTCCAGCGCCACGAGCGCCGCGCAGCCCGGGCTGCCGTACTCCCGGATGGCTCCGGCCACCGCGCGCCGTACCTCGTCCGGGGCCGGCCCGGCCGACCGTTGCAGGCCCGACACGAACAGCGCCTCGGCCCGTACATGCTCCATCAGGTCTGACATCTCACGCCCCCGGTTGCCTGCTGCGGTGAGCCTCCAGACAACCGTGGTGCAGGAGTAGCGGCGGTCGCCCGCCAGGTGCCGCTCGGGTGCGGGATCAGCCACCGTCTACATCGGACACCTCCGGTGCCCGCTCGGCACCCGCCTCCCCGCCGTCCGGCGGGGGTCGCGAGTTCTTGCGGTAGCTGGCCGTCAGCCCGCGCAGGATCGACATCATCAGCCCGCTCACCGGTACCGCGATCAGGAACCGCGCCATCGCCGAGGACAGGCTGACGTCACCGACCACCAGCGCGTGCCACAGTGCCGGGCTCGCGATGAGCGCGGCGACCAGGAGCGTCGACGGCAGGATCAGGAACACGCGACCGCCCGGTCGCCGTCTTCGCGGTACATGAGGTTGTCTTCGCGGTACAGGAGGTTACTGAGCAGCGCGGCCCAGGCGTGCGGGTCGGCCGGCCGCCCGTCCAGCAGCGCCACCGGTACGCCCAGCCCGAGCACGCTCGCCGGGTCGGCGCAGTCCGCCGCGCCGTACACGGCGATCGCGTCGACGGTACCGAGGCTGCGCAGCTGCCGTACGGTCTCGGCGGTCTTCCGGGTGGCGTCCACCGCCGCCCACACCGCGCTGGGCGCCAGCGCCGTACACACCGACCGGGTCCACGCCAGGTCCCCGTGGACCGGCGTCTCCAGCACCACGATGTGCGCCGCCTTCGCCACCTGCATCCGCCGGGCCCGCCGCCGCGCGTCCTCTACACCGGTGATGTGCCGCTCGGCCGGCACCCCGGTACCGGTCGCGCTCGTGGTACTCGCCCCGGCGAGGACGATCTTGTCGGAGCCCAGGCGCAGGCTCGCGGCGACCTGGCGCGCCAGGGCCAGCGCGGCGGGCAGCTCCCCGGCGATCACGAGCACATCTCCGGGGTCGGCCGGGGCCGCGGGCGCCACCGGCACTCCGGCGAGGGCGTGCAGGATCGCACGGTACGAGTCGGAGCCGGTCGCCTGTGCCGCGAGTGTTTCGGGCAGTCCCAGGTCGACCAGTTGCGGGGCGAGCGGGGCGGTCGCGGTCGCCCCGTCCTGGGTCTGCTCCGGGGTGCCATGGTCGGGCGCCGGGTCGAGTGCGCTCGGCGCCGGCTCTGTCTCCTGGGCCTCTGTCTCCTGGGGCTCTGTCTCCTGGGGCTCCTTCACGTCGGGGTCTGGTGCGGTCCGGTCCTGTGCTTCGGTGTCTGGCGTGTTCTGGTCCGCCGGGTGTGGGATCTGCGTGTTGTGGTCCTGTGTGGACTGCACCGGCACGGGCCGGTCCGACCTGTTGCGGCCTTGCGCGGGCTGTTCCTGCTCCGTGCTGTCCGGCGCGGTTCGGTCGTGGGCGGTGGGGTGTGTCGGGTGTGGGGTTGGCGTGTCGTGGTCTGCTGCGGCCCGTTCGTTTGCGGGGTGGTCGGGGGTGGCTCCGTCCTGCGCGGGTTGCTCCTGCGCCGGGAGGTCCGGCGTGGTTCGGTCGTGCTCGGCGGCGTCTGCCGCGGGTGCGGTTCGCGTGTCGTGGTCAGGTGCGGGCTGTTCCCGCGTCTCCTGGTCCGCCACGAGCCGGGCTGATTCGTTCGGGTCTGCGGCGCTGCGGTCATCGGCCGGAGTGGGTTCGTCCTGCGCCGCGTGGTCTGAGCTGTTGCTGTCCGGCGTGGTCGGGTCTGCGGTGAGCCGGTCCTTGTCTGACGCGGGTTCGTTCTGCGTCAGGTGGTCTGGGGTTGGCCGGGCTGGCGCGCTGCGGTCGGTCGGGTGCGGGTTCGACACGTGCTGGTCCGGCGCCGGCTGGTCCAGGGTGAGACGGACTGTCGCGTGTGGACTTGGCATGGGCCACTCCGGCGCCGGCTGGTCCAGTGCCGGGTGATTCAGGATGGCCGGGGAGACCGTCGGGTACTCGTGTGTCCCAAGGTCGAGCGCCCGCCTGACCCGGGCAGCGGCATCCTGGCCGGCCTTCAACGGAATGCTCACCGGCGGCTCCGCGACCGGTGCCGGTGGCGTGGCAAGGGTGCCGCCGACGCTCGCCATCACCTCGGCGAACGCGGTCCCGGTGGTGGACAACAAGCCGGCCCGGGGCACGGTGCCGGCCCGCCTGAGCGGCGGCTCAGCCAACCCGGCCACCCCTTCGTCATGACGGAGCCCGTCCGGGTGCGGCCCGTTACCCGGCGCCGCCCCGCTGTCCGGGACGGCCTGGGCTTCGTAGCCCCCCGCTTCGTCGTGGCCGGTGCCGTCGGGCTGGCCGATCCGACCCGGCTGGCCGACCTCACCCGGCTGTTCCATCGCGCCGGGCCGCGTGCCGCCCGCGCTGGCGGAGTGGCTGGGGTGCGCGGTGCGGCTCGTGGCGGTCCGGGACGGCCCGGTAGTGGTGGGGCCCACGACTACCGGCGGGTCCAGGTGCTTCGCCTCCAGCAGCGCGAGCAGGTTGTCCACCGGCCGGCCCGCCGGGTCCTCGACCGGCCCGGCGCCGCGTACCTCCGGGAGATCGTCGGGTACCTCCACGGACAGTTCGTAGCGTTGCTTCGCGAAGAAGCCGCCCAGCCCGCCGACGCGTACCTTGTCCGCGGAGATGATGCGCACTCCGGCGCCGTACTCCTCGCGCGCCTGGGCCAGCAGCGGCTCGATCTGGGGACCCTCAAGCAATACCCGCGTAGGCACCGCCCACCACTCCCATCGTCTGGATCGGCGCGGGGCATCCCGCGATCTCCGTGTAGGACAACACCGGTACCGCCTGGTTGCCCGTACGCATCAGCCGGTACAGCGGTGCGCGCAACTGGGGCGAGCACGCCAGTACCGGCGACACCCCGCGTTGCTCCGCGGCCTCGACGAGCCGGCCGGTCTCGGTGACGACCAGCTCCGCCCGTTCCCCGTCGATGGCAAGGAACGGGCCGCCCTCGCCGGGACGCAGCGACTCCAGCAGCTGCTGCTCCAGCTGCGGCTCGATGGTGATGACCGAGAGCGGGCCGCCGGCGGCGTACCGGCTGGCGATCGCCGGCCCCAGGGCGCCGCGGCACGCCTCCACCAGGCCGTCCAGCTCGGTGGATGCCTTGGCGCGCAAGGAGAGCGCCTCGAAGATGCGTACCAGGTCCCGGATGGGTACGCCCTCGTCCAGCAGCGCCTGCAGTACCCGCTGCACCTGCCCGAGGCTGAGCAGCGCCGGCGTCAGCTCCTCCACCACCACCGGGTGGGTCCGCTTCACCATGTCCGTGAGGGCACGCACGTCCTCGCGGTCGAGCAGCCGGCTCGCGTTGCTGCGTACCACCTCGGCAAGATGGGTGATGATCACGGACGCCCGGTCCACGACGGTGGCCCCGGTCAGCTCGGCCTGGTAGTGGAGTTCGGCCGGGACCCACTTGCCGGGCAGGCCGAAGACGGGCTCGGCGCCCGCGCGGCCGGGCAGCTGCTCCAGGCCCTCGCCGATCGCCAGCACTGTGCCGGGCGGCGCCTCGCCGTTGCCCACGTCCACGCCGCTGATCCGGATGACGTATGTGGACAGTGGCAGGTCGAGATCGTCCCGCGTGCGTACCGGCGGCATGACGATGCCGAGTTCGAGCGCCATCTTGCGGCGCAGCGCGCGTACCCGGTCGAGCAGGTCGCCGCCGGTCGGGTCGACCAGGTCGACCAGGTCCGGCGCCAGCGCCAGCTCCAGGGGATCGACGCGCATCTCCCCGATCAGCGTCTCGGTGGAGTCCGGCGCGTGGGTCTGGGCCTCCGGCGGCGCCTCCGCGGGTGTCTCGCTCGGCGGGCGCAGCCGCTGGGCGGCCAGCAGCACCAGGCTGCCGACGACCAGGAACGGGACCTTGGGGAGTCCGGGGATGACGCAGATGCCGAGGGCCGCGCCGCCGGCGATCTGCAGCGCCCGGCGGTGCTGGCCCAGCTGGGCGGCAACGCTCGAACCCATGTCGCCCTCGCTGGCCGACCGGGTCACGATCAGGCCGGTGGCCACGGACAGCAGCAGCGCCGGGATCTGCGACACCAGGCCGTCGCCGACGCTGAGCAGGCTGTACGTCTGGATCGCCTCGCCGGGGGAGAGCTTGCGCTGGAGCATGCCGACCGCGAACCCGCCGACCAGGTTCACCACGGTGATGATGATGGCGGCGATGGCGTCGCCCTTGACGAACTTCGCGCCACCGTCCATCGCGCCGTAGAAGTCGGCCTCGGCGGCCACCTCGGCCCGGCGCTGGCGGGCCTGTACCTCGTTGATGAGGCCGGCGTTGAGGTCGGCATCGATCGCCATCTGCTTGCCGGGCATGGCGTCGAGGGTGAACCGCGCGCCCACCTCGGCCACCCGCTCGGCGCCCTTGGTGATGACGACGAACTGGATGACGATGAGGATCAGGAAGATCACCAACCCGACCACGAGCGAGCCGCCGACTACGAAGTGGCCGAACGCGTCGATCACCTTGCCGGCGTAGCCGTGGAGCAGGACGAGGCGGGTGGCGCTGATGTTCAGGGCGAGGCGGAACAGGGTGGCGATCAGCAACAGGGCGGGGAACACGGAGAAGTCGAGCGGGCGGCGCACGTACATGCTGACCAGGACGATGAGCAGGGCGGCCGTGATGTTGGCGGCGATGAACAGGTCGAGCAGCATGGTGGGCATCGGTACGACCATCATCACGATGATCATGACGATGCCGATCGGAACTACCAGCTGCGAAAGCCGCCTGGAATCCACTGAACCTGCCCAGCCGAGGACGAACGGATCGGCTTCGGTCCCTGAAGCCGGTACGGGTGCCGTCCTGGCATCGCGCCTATCGGCCGGCCGGGTGGCCACCTGAGGACAAATCCGAGTTGGCGTTGACGCCAACGTCAAGGTTTACCGTTGAGCGCATGCGGATCGGCGAGCTGGCGGAGCAGGCGGGTACCAGTGCCCGCACCCTGCGCTACTACGAGCAGCACGGGCTGCTGAGCGCCCGGCGCACGGCCAACGGTTACCGCGTGTACGACGAGGTTGACCTCCGGCTGGTACGCGAGATCCGGTCATTGCTCGACATCGGGTTCAATCTGGAGGAGACCCGGCCGTTCGTGGACTGTCTGCGCTCGGGGCGCGAGACGGGTGCGGAGTGCCCCGCCTCGATCGAGGTACTCGAACGCAAACTCGCTCACCTCGATACCTGTATCGAGCGGATGCGGCGGGTACGCGAGCGGGTGGGCCGGGAGCTGGCAGCAGCGCAGAGGCGTGAGGAGAAAGGGAATTGAGCGTGAACGTCACCGACGCGACCTTCGCGGACGAGGTGCTCGGCAGTGACCTGCCGGTGCTCGTGGACTTCTGGGCCGAGTGGTGCCCGCCCTGCCACCGGCTCGCGCCCGTACTCGAAGAACTGGCCGCCGAATACGCCGGCCGGGCCCGGATCGTCAAAGTCGACGTCGATGCCAATCCGGGGGTCACGCGGGACTACGGCATCCACTCGATGCCGACGCTGACCGTGTTCCGCGGCGGCCAGGTGGTGTCCCAGGTCATCGGCGCCCAGCCGAAGCTGCGGCTGCGGGCCCAGCTCGACGCCGCGATCGCGCACCAGCCCGCCTGAGGGGTTCGGTCGGCGCGGTCGACGTGGGGAACGGTCGGTGCAGGCCGGCCGCGGAGCCGCGGGCCTTGAGGCCCATGACGAACGCGAGCACCCGCGCCACCGCCATGTACAGCTCCGGCGGGATCTCCGCGTCGAGGTCGCAGGTGGCATAGAGGGTACGGGCCAGGGCCACGTCCTGGACCATCGGGATGCGGTGCTCGGTCGCCACCTCGCGGATGCGCGCGGCGACCGCGCCCGCGCCCTTGGCGATGACGCGCGGCGCGCCCTTGGCCGGTTCGTAGCGCAGCGCGACCGCGACGTGTGTCGGGTTCACCACGACCACATCCGCCTTGGGTAGCTGGGCCATCATCCGGTTGCGGCTCATGGCCAGCTGCCGGGACCGGATGGCGGCCTTCACGTGCGGGTCGCCCTCGCTGCGCCGGTGCTCCTCTTTGACCTCCTGGCGCGTCATCTTCAGCTGCTTGCTGTTGCGCCGCATCACCACGAAGTAGTCGGCGCCGGCCATCACCAGGCCGGCCATGGCGGCGGTGCGGATCAGTGTGAGGATCGCGCCGGCCACGCTCCCGATGATGGTACCCAGCGGCAGCGAACCCGACGCCATCAGCGCGGGTACCAGCTGGCGGATCGAGGTGTACAGCACCAGGGCCAGCGCGCCGGTCTTCACCAGTGCCTTGACCAGTTCCCAGTAGGCGTGCGGGCCGGCGACGCGCTTCAGGCCGGCCGCCGGGTTGAGCCGCGACATCTTCGGGATGAGCAGCTTGGTGGCCGGATGCAGGCCGCCCTGCGCGAGCGACGCGGCAACGCCGAGCA
>DATEJJ010000257.1:0-2050 GCA_035278125.1 Rugosimonospora sp. | reverse complement strand
ATGCTGGCGCTGGCCGGCGCGGCGGAGCGCACCCCGGTACCGGTCGCCGAGGCGGCCCGGTACGCGCCGGACGCCCGCGACGCCGTACACGCGGACATCGGGATACCGCGCGACCTGCTGCGCTCCGGGCTGGTACTGATCGACACGCCGCCCGGCTGGGCGCGCACCGCGCTGGTACACGCCGACGCGGTGCTCATGGTCTCCGACGCGACCGGCGTGCTGGGCAGCACCGAGGTGGAGTTCCTGCGGGACGCGGCGCGCTGGTGTCCCAACGTGATCCTCGCGGTCACCAAGACCGACATGTGTCCACAGTGGAGAGATGTGGCGGAGCGGGACCGCGAGCTGCTCGCCGGGGCGGGGGTACCGGCCCGGCTGGTGACCGTGTCCGCGAGCCTGCGCGCGGCGGCCGCGGGTACCGGCGACGCGGAGCTGAATGACGAGTCCGGCTTTCCGGAGCTGGTCCGCTTCCTCGCCGCCGACGTGCTGGCCAAGCCGGAGCGCTGGGCGCCCCGCGGTGCCGCGGCCGTGGTGGGGCTGGCCATCGAGGAGCTGGCCGCGCCGCTGCGCACCGAACGCTCCATTGTGGACTCCGAGTACGGGCTGGGCGTGGAGTGGGAGCTGCGCGAGGCGCAGCGCAAGTTCGACGAGCTGCGCCGGCACAGCGCGCGCTGGCAGAACACGCTCGCCGACGAGGTGGCGGACCTGGTCTCGGACATCGAGTACGACCTGCGCGACCGGACCCGCGGGATCTTGCGCGCGGTGGACGAGTTCTTCGACAGCGCCGATCCGGCCGCGGTGTGGGACGGCTTCCAGCCGTGGCTGGAGGAGAACCTGCTGTCCGCCGCCGAGGCGAACTTCGGCTGGCTGGTGGCGCGCGCGGACTGGATCGCCCGGAAGATCGCCGCGGGCTTCCCGGCGTACCGGGACGGGGCGCTGCCGCGCGGCAGCTTCTGGGTACCGCCGGACGCCTTCGGCAGCGTGGGCGAGCTGCCCGAGCCGCTGTCCGCGGAGTTCCGGTTGGCGCAGAAGGTGTTCACCGGCCTGCGCGGCTCGTACGGCGGGCTGGTCATGTTCGGGCTGCTCACCAGCCTCGCCGGGATGCCGCTGGTGAACGCGGTGTCGCTAGGCGCGGGTGCGCTGTTCGGCGGGAAGAGCCTGCGCGACGAGGGGGACAACCGCCGGGTCCGCCGGCAGATGGCCGCGAAGGCGGCGGTACAGCGGCACGTGGAGGACTTCTTTCTCAAGTTCTGCAAGGACTGCCGCGACGTGGTCCGGCAGATGCACCGCACCCTGCGCGACCACTTCACCGCGGTGGCCGAGGAGATCCAGGACGAGCTGATCGAGTCGGCGCGGGTGGCGAAGCAGCACGCCGAGCGGGGCGCGGCCGAGCGGGCCCGGCGCAACCGGGAGATCGAACGGGAACTCGACGCGCTCGCCGCCCTGCACGGCCGGGCGCGGCTGGAGGGCGGTGCGGGGTGACCACTCTGGACACGGCGGTGTGGGCGATCCTCAACGCGGCCGGCATGCTGTACCGGGACCACCCGGTGGCGGGGCCGCTGCTGCGGCAGCACATCACCCGGTTCGGCGAGCCGCTGCGGGTGGCGGTGGTGGGCCCGGCCGCGACCGGAAAGTCCACTGTGGTCAATGCGCTGATCGGCGAGGAGGTGGGGCCGATCGCGACCGGCGGGGCCACCTTCACGTGGTACCAGGACGGGCCGCTGCGGCACGCCGTCGGGTACCCGGCGGACGGGCCGGCGCGGGAGGTGCCGCTGGACGGGGTACGGCGGGACGCGCCGGGCTGGCGCGCGCCGGAGCTGACCGACCTGGTGGTGGAGTGGCCGGCGCGGGACCTGCGCGCGGCGACGCTGATCGACACGCCGCCGTGCCGCGACGCGCACGAGGAGGCGGGTACGCCGGACCCGGTGCTGGAGCGCGCCTGGCGCGAGGCGGACGCGGTGCTGTACCTGGTGCGCAACGTACCGGCGGCGGGGCTGGGCGCGCTGCGCCGGTCGCAGGACAGCTGGCTGACCCGGCCCGCCCCGGTCCACAC
>DATEJJ010000256.1:0-25890 GCA_035278125.1 Rugosimonospora sp. | reverse complement strand
GCGTGCAAGCGGTGCCGTCCCGACGCCTCGCCCGGCTCGCCCGAATGGAACGTGCGGTCGGACGTAGCGGGACGCGCCATGCGGCTGATCGCGGACGGCGTCGTCGACCGCGACGGGGTACCCGGGCTCGCGTCCCGGCTCGGCTACACCACGCGGCACCTGAACCGGATGCTCACCACGGAACTGGGCGCCGGGCCGCTCGCGCTGGCCCGCGCGCAGCGCGCGCAGACCGCCCGGATCCTGGTCGAGACGACCGACCTCGGTCTCGCCGAGATCGCGTTCGCCGCCGGTTTCGGCTCGGTACGGCAGTTCAACGACTGCGTCCGCGAGGTGTACGGGGTGCCGCCGTCGACGCTGCGCGCGAGCGCGAAGCGAGCGCCGTCCCCGACTCCGGGCACGCTCAGTCTGCGCCTGGCGTACCGGCCACCGCTACACGCGGCCGCGCTGCTCGACTTCCTCGCGGCACGCGCGATCGACGGCGTCGAGGCGGTGACCGGCGACTCGTACACCCGGGCGCTGCGGCTGCCGCACGGCACCGGGTACGCCGAGCTGACCCCGCGCGAGGGCCACGTGGCGGCCACGCTGCGCCTGGCCGACGTCCGTGACCTGGCTCCGGCCGTGGCGCGCTGCCGCCGCCTGCTTGACCTGGACGCCGACCCGGTCGCCGTGGACGCCACCCTCGGCGAGGATCCCGCCCTGGCCCCGACAATCCTGAAGGAGCCGGGGGTACGCGTACCGCGCACGGTCGACGGCTTCGAGGTGGCGGTACGCGCGGTGGTCGGTCAGCAGATCTCGGTCGCCGGGGCGCGCACGGTACTCGCCCGGCTGGCCCGGGCCGCCGAGTCCGGCCTCGCATCTGCGGCGGGCGTTGGGGCAGAGGTCGGGGCTGAGGCCGCCATGGGGGCCGGGCTGCGGCCGTTCCCGGACGCGAGTGCGGTGGTGCTGGCACCCGACTCGGCGTTCGCGATGCCGGCCGCCCGGCGGGCGACCATCCGCGCGCTCGCCGAGGCCGTGGCCGGCGGCGACCTGGTCCTGGACGGCGGTGCCGACTGGGCCGACACCGAGGCCGCGCTGCGCCTCATTCCGGGCATCGGCGAGTGGACGGCGCGGTACATCGCGCTGCGCGCGCTCGGCGACCCGGATGTCTTCCTCGCGGGCGATCTGGGGGTACGCCGCGGCGCCGGCACCCTCGGCCTGCCCACCGATGCCAAATCCCTTGAAGAACACGCCCACCGCTGGCGCCCCTGGCGCTCGTACGCGGTGATCCGACTCTGGAGGCACTGACCGACATGGCAACCATCACCCTCGACACCCCCGCCGGCCCGTTCACCGTGCTCGCCTCGGGCGAGTCGGTCCTGGCCGCCGGCTTCACCACCGACGAGCGCGACCTGCTGCCGCTGGTACACCCGCGGCTGCGCGAGCCGGAGGACGCGGATCTGGACCGGATCGCCAAGGCGGTCGCCGCCTACTTCAGCGGCGATCTCACCGCGATCGATGCGGTACCCGTCACCCAGCACACCGGCGGCCCGTTCCTGGCGCACGCCTGGGAGGTGCTGCGTGACGTACCGGCCGGCGAGCCGGTCACCTACACGGAGTACGCCGCGCTCGCCGGCCGCCCCGCGGCGGTACGCGCAGCCGCCGGGGCGTGTGCCCGCAACGCCGCGGCGCTCTTCGTACCGTGCCACCGCGTGGTACGGACCGACGGCTCGCTCGGTGGTTACCGGTGGGGTCTGGACGTCAAACGCCACCTGTTGGCGCATGAACGTCAGATGACGAAAACTGGTTCGTAAAGCGTCGTACCATCCGGCTAACGTCACAGAGTGCCCCCGGATCACAGCGCACCGCATAAGCCCCTGTCCAATCTCTGGCGAATCCGGTCGTATGTCCGGCCCCACTTCTGGCACATGTTCTCGATGCTCGTCGCGGCGGCAGTCGCGACGAGCGCGGGCATCGTGGTTCCCCTGATCGTGCAGCGGGTCGTCGATGGGCCGGTGCGGCACCGGCAGGCGGGTGGCCTGGTCGCGCTCGGGGTGCTCGCCTTGCTGCTCGGCCTCATCGAGGCTCTGCTGATCTTCATCCGGCGGTGGAGTCAGGCGGGCGTGGCCCTGGGCATCGAGTACTCGATGCGCAACGACCTGTACGAGCACCTGCAGCGCCTGCAGGTGTCGTTCCACGACCAGTGGCAGTCCGGGCAGCTGCTGTCCCGGGTCACCACCGACCTGAGCGTCATCCGCCGGTTCCTCTCGTTCGGCCTGATCTTCCTGATCATCAACATCGGCACGTACTGCACGGTGGTGGCGCTGCTGCTGCGGCTGTACTGGCCGCTCGGACTGCTGGTGGCCGTCAGCGCGGTACCGCTGTTCCTGCTCAGCCTCTGGTTCAGCCGCCGGTACATCACCGCGTCGCGCACCATGCAGGACCAGCAGGGCGACCTGGCCACCGTGATCGAGGAATCGGCCCAGGGCATCCGGGTCATCAAGTCGTTCGGCCGGCGCCGGTACATGGCGGAGCGGTTCCGCGCCGGCGCCCGGGACGTGCACGACACGGCGGTCGGCAAGGCGCGGCTGCTCGGCCGCACCTGGGCCGGCTTCGACCTGGTACCCAACGCGACGCTGGCGATCGTGCTGGTCGGCGGCGCGTACGCGGTGGCGACCGGCGGCATGACGGTAGGCGCACTGGTGGCGTTCGTCACACTCCAGCTCATGCTCGTCTGGCCGATCGACGCGCTCGGCTGGATCATCGCCAACGCCCAGGAGTCGATGACCGCCGCCGACCGCATCTACGAGGTCCTCGACGTCGAGCCGTCCATTGTGGACCGTACGGACGCGGTGGTCGTGGCGGACAACGCGACGGTGGCAGGCCGGCTGTGCTTCGAGGGCGTGGCGTTCCGGTACCCGGACGCGGCGACCGACGTACTGCGCCGGATCGACCTCGAGGTGCAGCCCGGCGAGACGGTGGCGATCGTCGGCGCGACCGGCTCCGGCAAGACCTCGCTCGTGTCCCTGGTACCCCGCCTCTACGACGTGACGGCCGGCCGGGTCACGCTGGACGGGCGCGATGTCCGCGACTACCGGCTGTCCAGCCTGCGCTCCCTGGTCGGCGTCGCGTTCGAGGAGGCGACGCTGTTCTCCATGTCGGTGTGGGAGAACCTCACCCTGGGCCGGCCCGACGCCACCGATCACGATGTGACCGAGGCGCTCGCCGTCGCGCAGGCGGAGTTCGTCTACGACCTGCCGTGGGGCCTGTCGACCCGGGTCGGCGAGCAGGGCCTGTCCCTGTCGGGCGGGCAGCGGCAGCGGCTCGCCCTGGCGCGTGCGGTGCTCGGCAAGCCGCGCGTGCTGGTGCTGGACGACCCGCTGTCCGCGCTGGACGTACACACCGAGGCGCTGGTCGAGGAGGCGCTCGCGCGGGTGCTGCGGGGTACCACCGCCCTGATCGTGGTACACCGACCGTCCACTGTGGCGCTTGCCGACCGGGTGGCGCTGCTGCAGGACGGCGTACTCACCGCCCTCGGTACCCACACCGAACTGCTGGCCACCGTGCCCGCGTACCGCGAGGTCCTCTCCGCCGCCGCCGAATCCAGCGAGGTGAATGCATGAGCTCGGCTGACCGTACGGCCATCCAGGAGCGGAGCAACACGGCGAGTGGCCCGGGTACGCCCGACATCGCCGCATGGCGGGGTGTCGCGGCCGAAGAGGACGCCGAGCGTACCGCCGCCGAGGGCGGCTCGGTCGTACGGCTGCGGGCGGACTCACGAGCCCTGCTCGGCTCTCTGCTGCGCCCGCACTGGCGCGCGATCGCCGTGATGGTCGCGCTCCTGCTGACCCAGAACGCGGCCGCGATGGCCGGGCCCTACCTGGTGAAGCTCGGCATCGACAAGGGCATCCCGCCGCTGCTGGGTCATGCGCGGCACGGCGGCGTGATGCTGGAGATCGGCGTTGCCTTCGTCATCGCCGCCCTCGCCGAGTACGCCGGCAAGCGCGGCTTCATCACGCTGTCCGGCCGGGTGGGCCAGGCCATCCTGTTCGACCTGCGCAACCGCGTGTACCAGCACTTCCAGCGGCTCTCGGTCAGCTTCCACGAGCGGTACACCTCCGGACGGGTGATCGCCCGGCTGACCAGCGACATGGACTCCATCTCGGAACTGCTCGACGGTGGCATCGAGGACCTGGTGCTCTCGGCGCTGTCGGTCATCTCCGTGGCCGCCATCCTGCTCTGGCTGGACCTGCCGCTGGCACTGGTCACGCTCGTCTCGTTCCCCTTCCTGCTGGTGCTGTCCCGCTGGTTCCAGCGCTCCTCCGCCCAGGCGTACCGGCGCACCCGGGAGACGGTCGCGCTCGTGATCGTCCACTTCGTGGAGTCGATGGGCGGTATCCGCGCCGTGCAGGCGTTCCGCCGGGAGCCGCGCAACCAGGACATCTTCGAGGTGGTCAACGACCGCTACCGCCGGGCCAACCTCACCGCCTTCCGGCTCATCGCGCTGTTCTCGCCCGGGATCAAGCTGATCGGCAACCTGAGCGTGGCCGTGGTGCTGACCTACGGCGGGTACCGCGTGCTGCACGGGCAGACCCAGGTCGGCGTGCTCGCGGCGTTCCTGCTGTACCTGCGCCGGTTCTTCGACCCGATGCAGGACCTGTCCCAGTTCTACAACTCGCTGCAGTCCGCCACGGCCGCCCTGGAAAAGCTGGCGGGCGTCATGGCGGAGCGCCCGTCCGTACCGGAGCCGGCCGAGCCCGCCTCGCTGCCGGACCGCCGGTGCCGTGGCGAACTGCGCCTGCGCCAGGTCAGCTTCGAGTACCGGGCGGACCGTCCGATACTGCCGGCCGTCGACCTCGCCATCCCCGCCGGCCAGACCGTGGCGCTGGTCGGCGCGACCGGTGCCGGCAAGACCACCATCGCGAAGCTGGTCTCGCGCTTCTACGACCCGACCGCCGGTACGGTCAGCCTGGACGGCGTCGACCTGCGGCAGCTGTCCGACGACGAACTGCGCACCGCGGTGGTCATGGTGACGCAGGAGAACTACCTGTTCTCCGGCACCGTCGCCGACAACATCCGGTTCGGCCGGCCGGGCGCGTCCGACGCCGAGGTGGCCGCCGCGGCGAGCGCGATCGGCGCGCACGAGTTCATCTCGGCACTGCCCGAGGGGTACCAGACCGACGTCCGGAAGCGGGGCGGCCGGCTGTCGGCCGGGCAGCGCCAGCTGGTCGCGTTCGCCCGGGCGTTCCTCGCGGACCCCGTGGTGCTGATCCTGGACGAGGCCACCTCCTCGCTGGACATCCCGTCCGAGCGGCTGGTGCAGCGGGCGCTGCGGACCATCCTCGCGGACCGTACCGCCATCGTCATCGCGCACCGGCTGTCCACAGTGGAGATAGCCGACCGGGTGCTGGTGCTCGACGGCGGGCAGATCGTCGAGGACGGGCCACCGCACCGGCTCATCGAGCGGGGCGGCCGGTACGCCACGCTGCACCAGCAGTGGCAGGACAGCCTGGTGTGATGTGACGGATCCCGCTCCGCCACCGGGCGCGGAGGGTCGACACGGGTACCCGCCTGGTCCACAATCCATCGGATGGAGCGATCGATCGCGCTGCCGGCGCTGCCGATGCCGCTGCGCTGGCACGTGGCGCCGGTGAGCTGCGACCTCGACGGGTCGCTGCGCATCGAGGCCGGGCGCCGGACCGATCTGTTCGTGCATCCGGGCGGCGACGGCGTCACCCTCAACGCGCCGCGACTGCTGGGTACGCCTCCCGAGGGCGATTTCCAGTTCTCCGCGCGGGTGACGGTCGAGTTCGCCGGCACGTTCGACGCCGGCGTACTGCTCGTCTGGGCCGACGACGCACGCTGGGCGAAGCTGTGCTTCGAACGCTCTCCGGCCGGCGAGCACATGGTCGTGTCGGTGGTGACCCGGCGTGCCTCGGACGACGCGAACGGCTTCACCGTCGCCGGGCGTACCGTCTGGCTCCGGATCTCCCGGCTCGGCCGCGCGTACGCCTTCCACGCCTCCACCGACGGCGTGTCGTGGTCGTTCGTGCGCCACTTCGACCTGGGCGCCGAGGCGGCACAGCTCGGCTTCGTGGTGCAGTCGCCCACCGGAGACGGCTGCGCGGCCAGCTTCGACAGGGTGACGTTCATCCGCGGCCGGCTGGCCGACCTGCGCGACGGCTCGTAGCTCGGGGCGGTTCACGGCGCGCCCTCCCGCACCATGCTCACCTGCGTGCCGGTCCAGATGGTCCGGCGCTGCCGGTACGCCCGCTCCACGGTGGCGCGTACCCCGCCGGGATCCTGCCTGATCCGGGTCGGCGGGAACTGCAGGACCAGTACGCCGTACTCGGCGAGCAGCGCGTGCCGCCGGGCCGCGTGCTCCCAGTCGTCCGGCGTGCGGTCGCCGTGCGAATCCACCTCCAGCCCGATGCCCGCCTCGTCGATCCAGCCGTCCACCCAGGGCAGGCCCTGCCCATCGGGCCCGACCAGCTGCGGGTTCCACGCGATCCGCGGCAGTTCCCGCGACTGCATCAGCGCCGTGCGCAACTCCTGCTCGGGTTGGTGCGCGGCTCCTGCCGAAAGCTCGTTGAGCGTGAGCCGCAGCAGGGCGCTGCCGTTGCGCCGGCCGGCCGAGGACTCGGCGTGCAGTGCCGCCAGCGTGGTGCGGCCGCACTCCACCGCCTCGCTGACCAGTGCCCGGATCATCGGCCGGTCGGGGCACCAGCGCGCGGTGTCGGCCACGGCGCGGGCCACCGAGCAGACGGTCACCGGCTCCACCCGGCACGGCGCCTCCATGCGGACGGTCCGGTGCACGGTGACGAAGCCCGCCTCGGCGAGCTGCCGGTAGTGCGGGATGAGCACGTGGACGGCCGGATCCAGCGGTACGTTGCGCAGGCCGTGCAGGTACGCCGCGGTGGGTCCGGCCAACTGCGCGTCGGGGCCGGCGTACAGCCATCCCGCCACCTGCCGGCGCTGCGTGTCCAGCGGCTCCGCGAACAGCGCGTAGATGGTCGCGAAGACCCGCTGCCATTCCCCGGACGCCACCCGGCGCCGGATCGTGCCCGGTCCCAACCCGGCACGCAGGAGTTGGTCGCGGCGCACGATGCCGTACTGCACGGCGATCAGTGCATCGAGGCTCATGGCTGAGCACTCTGCGTCAGCTCAGGAACGCCTCGCAACCGGTCGACCGCTACCTGTGGACAACTTGCCAAGATCCCGGTGGACTGTCGCGCTTTCTACAGCCGCGAGCCACTACTAAAAGCCGTCGAAGCCACCGCCATCGAAGCCACCACCGTCAAAACCGCCGTCGAACCCGCCACCGTCGAAGCCACCGCCGTCAAAACCGCCCCCGTCGTAGCCGCCGTCCCCGCCACCCTGGTCCGCCGCCGCGTCGTAGCCAGCGTCGAAGCCCTGGTCGTACCCGGAGCCGAAGCCCTGGTCGAAGCCGCCACCGCCGCCCCAGCCCGGTGAGAACAGAGCATCGAAGACGAGCATCGTGCCCACACCGGCCGCACCCGCCACCAGCGCGGTCTTCCACCACGGCTCGGAGTACCAGCCGGACGGCACCGGGCGCCCGGAGACCATGCCTCCCGGGTAGTAGTACGGCGTGCCGGATCCCGGCTGCGGCGAGGCACGGTACTCGTGCCCCTGCACCTGCACCGCCCGGTCCTCCCGCAACTCACCGGCGGCACGCTGGCCGGCCAGCGGCGGCAGCTCCGGCCCCGGATCGAGGTTCATCGCGGTACGCGCGGCGCGCACGTACGCCAGGCCCTCGAGCGCGGTCTCCCGGGCCAGCTCGTACTGCTTCACCGAGGTGGCCCGCTCCAGCTGGCTACCGGCCGCGTTGTACCGCTCGCCGGCGTCGATGAGCGCCTGCTTGGTCGCGGGATCGTCGCCCACCGGCAGGTTCATCACCTGGCCACCCAGCCGCTCGTACCAGCGCAGGGCCTCCTCGCGGGCATCCGCCAACTGCTGCTGCTTGCGCTTACGCGACCACCACATGCCATAACGGTACCTGTTGGCCGCCCGCCCGACCCTGCCTCCGGGCAGCCCTGGCGCGTTCTGTCGGACCCGTCCGGCATGCTTCCGGGCATGGCTGTCCTCCTGCTGCTGGTCGGTCTGGCGCTGGGCGCCGCGCTGGGCTGGCTCGCCGCGCGCACCCGCACCGCCGGCCAGCTCGCCACGCTCGACGCCACCCTGCGCGCCACCCGCGAGGGTGAGGCCCGGCTGACCCAGTCGTTGCGCGCGCTGTCCCATGACGCCACGCGCGACCAGCAGGCCAGCCTGGCGCAGCTGCTGCGCCCGCTCCAGGACTCCATCGACCGGTACGAGCGCCGTGTGGTGGAGATGGAGGCCGACCGGGTCGACGCGTACGCCGAACTGCGCACCGAGGTCCGCCAGATGCAGGAGGTGTCCACCGCACTGTCCACCTCGACCGGTCAGCTGGTGGCTGCCCTGCGCGCGCCGCAGGTACGCGGCCGGTGGGGCGAGCACCAGCTGCGCCGCGTCGTGGAGGCCGCCGGCTTGCTGGAGCACTGCGACTTCGCCGAACAGGTGACCGCGAGCACCGACGCCGGCGGGGTACGCCCGGACCTGGTGGTCCAGCTGGCCGGTGGGCGCCAGGTGGTGGTCGACGCGAAGGCGCCTCTCGACGCGTACCTGACCGCGATGGAGGCGCGGGACGAGCGCGCGCGCAACGACGAACTCGACCGGCACGCCAAGCACCTCCGGTCCCATGTGGAGCAACTGGCCGCGAAGTCGTACTGGCGGGCGTTCGAGTCCGCGCCGGAGTTCGTGGTGCTGTTCGTACCGGCCGATCCGTTCCTGGATGCGGCGCTGCAGCGCGACCCGGTCCTGCTGGAGTACGCGTTCCGCCACAACGTGGTACTCGCCACCCCGGCGACCCTGGTGGCCCTGCTGCGCACCGTCGCGTACGCCTGGCGGCAGGACGCGCTGGCCCGCAACGCGCTGGCGGTACACCGGCTGGGCCGGGAGCTCTACACGCGACTGTCCACTATGGGCGGACACCTGGCCCGGCTGGGTACCTCGCTCGGCGGCGCGGTCACCGCGTACAACAAGGCGGTCGGCTCGCTGGAGGCGCGGGTACTGGTCAGCGCCCGCAAGTTCGCCGATCTCGGCGTGTCCGGCGAGGAGCTGGAGTCCCCCGTTCAGCTGGAGCTGGCGCCGCGCCAGCCGCAGGCACCCGAGCTGGACGAAGAGGAAGGAGGCGAACTCAGTGACCCGCCGCCGCACGCATGTCGCGCCTGAGGTCCGGCGGGAGCGAGAAGATCAGCCGCTCCTCCGCCGTGGTCACCTCTTCGACGTCGGTGAAGCCGCGCTCGGCGAGCCAGCCGAGCACCTCCTCCACCAACTCCTCCGGCACGCTCGCGCCGGACGTGAGCCCGACGGTCTCCGCGCCCGCCAGCCACTCCGGGTCGATCTCCGCGGCATAGTCGACGAGGTACGCGCCGCGCGCGCCCGCGTCCAGCGCCACCTCGCGCAGCCGCACCGAGTTGGAGGAGTTGCGCGAGCCCACCACGAGGACCACGTCACACGCGGGTCCGATCTGCTTCACCGCCACCTGCCGGTTCTGCGTCGCGTAGCAGATGTCGTCGCTGGGCGGCGACTGCAGCAGCGGCAGCCGCTGGCGCAGGCGCTGCACCGTCTCCATCGTCTCGTCCACGGACAGCGTGGTCTGCGACAGCCACACCACCTTGGCCGGATCCCGTACCGCCACCGCGTCCGCGCCGTCCGGACCGTCGACGAGCTGCACGTGCGCCGGCGCCTCGCCCGCGGTACCGATGACCTCCTCGTGCCCCTCGTGCCCGATCAGCAGGATGTCGTAGTCCGCCGCGGCGAACCGCTTGGCCTCCTGGTGCACCTTGGTCACCAGCGGGCAGGTCGCGTCGATCGCGCGCAGGCCCCGGGCGCGCGCCTGCGCGTACACCTCGGGGGCGACACCGTGTGCCGAGAAGATGACCGTCGCGCCCTCGGGTACCTCCTCGTTCTCCTCCACGAAGATCGCTCCCTGAGCCTCCAGCGTGGCCACCACGTGCTTGTTGTGCACGATCTGTTTACGCACGTAGATCGGCGACCCGTACAGCCTCAGGGCCTCCTCGACGGTCTGCACCGCCCGGTCGACACCGGCGCAGTAACCCCGGGGCTTGGCGAGAAGGACGCGCTTGGGCACCCGTCCATGGTACGGGCGGACACGGTACGGGCGGACACCGACGGCCACCGGGCGAGCGTGACCAGCGCCACCGGTGCGCCCGGCTACCCTGGCCCGGTGACCGACGCTGGCAAGAACACCTCCGCTGGCAAGAACACCTCCGCCGGCAGGAGCACCGAAGCGGACAGGAGCGCCGAAGCGGACAGGAGCGCCGAAGCGGACAAGAGCGCCGAAGCGGACAAGAGCACCGCGGAGGAGCCCTGGCCGGTGCGCGTGGTCAGCCAGAAGCTGGGCGCGTGGATCGCCCGGCTGGGCTGGGTGTGGGTGGACGGCCAGGTCGCGCAGATCACCCGGCGCCCCGGCGCCCAGGTGGTCTTCCTCACCCTGCGTGACCCGTCGGCCGACCTGAGCCTGACCGTGACCACGAACCGTGACGTACTCGACCTGGGCGCGCCCGAGCTGGCCGAGGGTGCCCGGGTGGTCCTGCACGCCCGGCCCGAGTTCTACCCGGGCCGCGGCACGCTCTCGCTGCGTGCCGACGAGATCCGCCAGGTGGGCATCGGCGAGCTGCTGGCCCGCATCGAACGGCTGAAGCGGCTGCTCTACGCGGAGGGCCTGTTCGACCCGCGGCGCAAGCGGCGGCTGCCGTTCCTGCCCCGGCAGATCGGCCTGGTCACCGGCCGGGCCGGCGCGGCCGAGCGGGACGTGCTGGAGAACGCCCGCAAGCGCTGGCCGGCGGTCAGGTTCCGGGTGCTGAACGTGGCGGTACAGGGGCCGGGCGCGGTCTCGCAGATGCTCGACGCGATCGAGGTACTCGACCGTGACCCGGATACCGACGTGATCATCATTGCCCGGGGCGGTGGTTCGGTCGAGGATCTACTCCCCTTCTCCGACGAGGCGCTCTGCCGCGCGGTGTTCGCCTGCCGCACACCCGTGGTCAGCGCGATCGGGCACGAGACTGACGCGCCCCTGCTCGACTTCGTCGCCGACCTGCGCGCCTCCACACCGACGGACGCGGCCCGCCGGGTGGTACCCGACCTGGCCGAGGAGCGGCAGCGGGTGGTACAGGCCCGCCAGCGGCTCAACCGGGTCATCGGCGCCCTGCTCGACCGGGAGCAGCACCGGCTCGACGCGCTCCGCAGCCGGCCGGCGCTGGCGCGCCCGTACACCCTGATCGAGGTACGCGCGTCCGACGTGACCCAGCTGCGCGGCCGGGCCGGGCGGTACCTGACCCACCGGCTGGAGCGCGCCGGCGGTGAGCTGGAGCACACCGTGGCCCGGCTGCGCGCGCTGTCACCGGCGTCCACGCTGCGGCGCGGGTACGCGATCGTGCAGCGCGCCGCGGACGGTACCGTGCTCCGGGAAGCCACCCAGGTCGGCGTCGGCGACGCGCTGCGGGTGCGGCTCGCGGACGGCGAACTGGCCGCGACCGTCACCGCGCCGTGAGCGCGTACGCCACCGGGCCGGAACGACCACCGGAACGACCACGCGAAGAATGCGACGTGACATGAGTACCGAGAACGGCGCGCGCCGCAGCCGCCCCGGCGGCGAGACCGCCGGGGGTCGGGCCGCAGGCGGCGAGACCGCCGGGGGCAAGGCCGCAGGAGGCGAGGGCGACCTGTCCTACGAGCAGGCCCGCGCGGAGCTGGCCGCTGTCGTCGAGCGGCTGGAGGCCGGCGGCGCCACCCTGGAGGAGTCGCTCGCCCTCTGGGAGCGCGGCGAGCAGCTGGCGGACATCTGCCAGCGCTGGCTCGACGGCGCCCGCGCCCGGCTGGACGCCGCCCGCGACGACCAGCCAACCTGAACTAACAACCTGAACGAATCAGTGGCCGAAGAGCCGGTACACGCTGTCCGGCGCCTCCGCGACCTGCGACGCGTCCGGCTTCGTCACCGTCACCGGCGTGCCGTAGTCCGAGTACGAGACCTCCAGCGCCTGGGCCGGGTCGATCGCCGACAGGTCCACCTTCAGGTCCGACAGCCGCCCCTGGCTGTCCAGGCTCGCCGTGAACGGTACCGAGGTCGCCTTCACCCCGGCCTTGTTGAGCAGATCCTGGCTCACTCCGGACACGCCCGTGGCCTTCGTCAGGTCGATCGAGCCGGTGAAGTGCTGGCCGTCCACCTGCTGCACGTTCGTCAGCCCGCTGAACAGGCCCGACGCCGTGGCGGCGCCGCCCGACGGGTCCACCGGGAGGTTCGCGCCGGCGCCCAGCCGGGCGGCATCGATGTGCAGCCACTTGTCGCTGCTGATACCCATCGACTTGTTGGCGTTGCCGAAGTTCAGCTTCAGCCAGAAGTCGGTGTTCACGGCGACCATGTCGATGGTCGCGGAGTTGCCGCGATCCGTACCCGTCATCGATACCGTGGCGGACTTGTCGGCCGGGTCGGCCGCGCCCTGGCCGGACAGGCCACCCGACACCGCGTGGTACCGGTACGGGACCTGGGTGAGCTGCCCGATCGAGGCGACCAGCGCGCTCTTGGCCGCCGAAGAACCGCTGGCGGGGGCGGTATCCGAGGCGCCAGTCGAGGGCTGCGCCGTGCCGTTGGTGGTGGTGGCGCAGCCGGCCGCGAAGCCCGCCGAGGCGAGCAGCGCGAGTCCGGCAGTGGCGAGGCGACGCGTGTTCAAGGCTCCTCCAGTGCCAGAGGGATCAACTGGCTACTGGTACCCCGAACACCTGTCGGACTATCCCAGTTTGATCATTTCAAACTGGACGCGAGGGTACGGAGGTCGTCCGCGGAGACGGTACCCACGATGATCACCGTACGGCCGTCGCCGGCCAGGACCAGGCCCTGCCCGCCGGCGCGGGCCACCGGGTAGGTGCGCCACTGCAGGCCACCGATCGACACCGGGTCCCCGGGCTGCGCGCCGGCGCCCAGCTCGTCCGGGAGCAGCGAGTTCACCGGCCGGTCGCTCTCCACCAGCTGCAGCCCGCCGTGCCCGGGCGTCACGTACCCGATCCGCAGCACCGAACCGTCGCTCTGCTTGCCGTACGACGAGCTGACCACCGTCCAGCCGCCCGGCAGGCCACCCGGCTCCAGCACCGTGAACGCCCCCGCGCTGCGCGCCGCGGCGTACGTCGCGGTGGCGTCGATCGCGCGCGGCGCGTCCCCGTTCAACAGCACGTTGTACAGCACGAGCAGCACGATCACCGGTACCAGCAGGACACCCATGGACAGCGCCATGTCCCGCGGGGACCGGCTGGCCCGCGCGCGTACCGCCGACTGCTCACCCGCCACCCACCTATCATGGCCGACGGCCGCGCCGCCCCCGTGCGCCGGGCGGCCCTGCGCCGGAAAAGGTGCCCTGTGAGGAAGTACGCACCGCTCAGCAGGCGCGCAGGCCCGGGTACGTGCCAGGATTCCTGCATCGCCCGCGACGAGGAGAGCGATATGTCCGTACAGCGCACCCGGAACCCGCAGGAACTCGACCGCAACCTCGCCCTCGAACTGGTCCGCGTGACCGAGGCGGCCGCCATGGCGGCCGGCCGCTGGGTCGGGCGGGGCGACAAGGAGGGTGGCGACGGCGCCGCCGTCGACGCGATGCGCCAACTGATCAACTCGGTGTCCATGCGCGGCACCGTCGTGATCGGCGAGGGCGAGAAGGACAACGCGCCCATGCTCTACAACGGCGAACGGGTCGGCGACGGCTGGGGACCCGAGGTGGACGTCGCGGTGGACCCGATCGACGGCACCACGCTGATGAGCAAAGGCATGCCCAACGCCATCGCCGTGCTCGCGGTGGCCGAGCGCGGCGCGATGTTCGACCCCAGCGCCGTCTTCTACATGGAGAAGCTGGCGGTCGGGCCGGACTGCGCCGACGTCATCGACATCAACGCGGGCGTCCGGGAAAACCTGCGGCGCATCGCGGCGGTGAAGAAATCGGGCCTCTCCGACGTCACCGTCTGCATTCTCGACCGGCCGCGCCACGCCGGCCTGGTTCAGGAGGTACGCGAGGCGGGCGCGCGCATCCAGTTCATCGCGGACGGGGACATCGCCGGGGCGATCAGCGCGGCCAGCGAGGCGTCCGAGACCGACGTGCTGATGGGCATCGGGGGTACCCCCGAGGGCATCGTCAGCGCCTGCGCGCTCAAGTGCATGGGCGGCGCGATGCAGGCGAAGCTGTGGCCGCGCGACGACGCGGAGCGGGACAAGGCGCTGGCCGCCGGGCACGACCTCGACCGGGTGCTGCACACCGACGACCTGGTCACCGGGGACAACTGCTTCTTCTCGGCGACCGGGGTCACCACCGGCGACCTGCTGCGCGGCGTGCGCTACCGGGCGGGGGGCGCGTACACGCAGTCGATGGTCATGCGCTCGAAGAGCGGCACGATCCGGGTCATCGACTCGTACCACAAGCTGGAGAAGCTGAGCCTCTACTCGCTGGTGGACTTCGACGGTCAGCCCGCGTCGGAGGAGTGACCCGGGAACAGGTGCGCCGACGGGTCGATGACGATCGCGGCGTTGTTGACGGCCGTGGCCGCCTCGCCGAAGCCGGTCGCGATCAGCCGTACCTTGCCCGGGTACTCGGTGATGTCCCCGGCGGCGAAGACCCGGTCCAGGTTGGTGGCCATCCGGCTGTCCACCAGGATGTGCCTGCGGTCCAGCTCCATGCCCCACTGCGCCAGCGGCCCCAGGTCCGCGGTGAAGCCCAGCGCCGCCACCACCGTGTCCGCGGGCAGTTCGCGCGGGTCCTCGCCACGCGCCTGCACCACGCAGCCGGCCACCCGCTCGTCGCCGACGATCTGGCTCACCTCGGCGTTGACCACGATCTCGACGGGAAGTTCCCGTACCCGCGCGACCGTGGCGGCGTGCGCCCGGAACTTGTCCCGCCGGTGCACCAGGGTCACCGACTTCGCGATCGGCGCGAGTGACAGCGCCCAGTCGAACGCGGAGTCGCCGCCGCCGACGATGACCACGTTGTGCCCGGCCAGGTCGTCCAGGTGCGGCACGAAGAACATGATGCCGGTACCGGTGAACGCGTCCGCCGCGGGCAGCGGGCGCGCGGTGAAGCTGCCCAGCCCACCCGTCACGATGACCGCGCCGCAGTGCAGGCTGTCCCCGCTGGCCAGCTCCAGCACCGGCTTTTCGTCCACATAGGACAGCAAGTCGGCGCGTACCCCGAGCAGGTACTCGGGCGAGAACGTGGCAGCCTGCTCGACCAGCTTCGCGACCAGGTCCCGGCCGCGGATCACCGGGAAGCCGGCGACGTCGTAGATGAGCTTCTCCGGGTACATCGCGGTGACCTGGCCGCCCGGCTCGGGCAACGCATCGATGATGGTGGTGGACAGGCCCCGGAACCCGGCGTAGTACGCGGCGAACAGCCCTGTCGGTCCCGCACCCACGATCGCCACATCGACCTGGCGCATGTCGCGCTCACCGCCGTTCCTGTTCACCGGTTCGTGTTCACCGTATGTCACTGAGGACAGTTACTCGTCAGACCCTAAGGGCAGGGTCGGCCCAGCGGCAATATCGAGGTGATTACCACGGTCCGTGGCGGATCGCCGCCGCCGGAACAGAATCGCGGCCAGTACCCCGCCGGCCAGGCCGAACAGGTGGGCCTGCCAGGAGATGAGCTGGTCGCCGGGGAGTACGCCGGAGATCTGGGTGCCGTACAGGAGGCCGACCAGCAGGCCCACGGCGATCCCCCACAGGCTGCGCTCCACCAGCCCGCGGACCACGAGGTACCCGAAGTACCCGAAGATGACGCCGCTGGCGCCGATCACGACGGTGCCGGGGCGGCCGAGCAGCCAGACGCCGATACCGCTGGCCACCGCGATGAAGCCGGTGATGATCAGGAAGCGCTTGAGGCCCCGGGCCAGCACGAAGGTACCAGTGATGATCAACGGCACGCTGTTGCTGTACAGGTGCACGAAGCTGGCGTGCAGGAACGGCGCGAACACGATGCCGTCCAGGCCGCCCAGGTCGTGCGGCTTGATCCCGCCGACCTGATCCAGGTGGTGGCCGGTGGCGCTGTCCAGCAGCTCGATCAGGAACAGCACGGGGATGAGCGCGCACATCCCGACGAACCCGCGGCCCAGGGCCGCATAGAAGGGTACCGAGCCGAACCGCTCGGCGTCCGCACTCTCCGGTACCACGTGCGCCCCTCCTCCACTCCGGTCGGTAGCACCAGTGTGGCGGAGGGGCGCACGAGTTGGTCGACTAGTACCACCCGGTGGCCTGGGAGTGCGCCCAGGCGCCGCACGGGTTGCTGTACCGGCCCTTGATGTAGTTGAGGCCCCACCTGATCTGGGTGGCGGCGTTGGTCCTCCAGTCCCCGCCGTACGTGGCCATCTTGCTGCCGGGCTTGGCCTGCGGGATGCCGTACGCGCCGGACGGGTTGGACGCATTGGTCCGCCAGTTGCTCTCCCGGTTCCACAGGTTCACCAGGCAGCCCATCTGGTCGAGCCCGAAGCCGAAGCTCGCCAGCAGGCTGCAGCCGGTGGCCTGGTTGCCGGAGTACGAGGTACACGGCTTGGAGATGGGTACCGGTGGGCTGTTGGGTACCGTCGCCGTCCGCGTCTGCGAACGGCTGGCCGCCTGCTGTGCCCGGGCCGCGTCGTCCGCGGCCTTCGCACTGGCCGCCGCGGCGGCTGCCGCGGCATTGGCCTTCGCCTGCGCGTCGGCCTGTGCCGCGCGCTGTCCGGCGGTCGCCCGCCAGAGATCTGCCTGATCGACCTTGATCTGGTGCACGTCGTCCGCGTCGGTGGCTGCCGCCTGACCGGATGCGGTGATTCGCTGCTGGGTCTGTCGGTCGATACCGAGCGCTACCCCGCCGACCAGACCCGCTACCAGCAGCCCAGTCGCCAGTGCCCGCAGACCGAACCGGCTCCACAGCCGACTCACGAAGTGTCCCTTCGTCGGGGGCAAGGACACGGCGCGGGTCGGCCGCTCAAAACACCAGGTGAGCGGCGGTACACGCGCCGTAAGCACCCCTCCACCGCACGCGGGAAGGTGCGGAAGACATTGATAGGCGACAACTTCCGGGTCGCGCCCGATCAATCCCTGCCCGCAGGCACTCGGCAAACACCCTTACCCAGAGTGGCGTGTGACGCCAGACGACACGGGGGCAACTGTGAAACTTGACACGCCGCAAAACCGGACACTCAGCTCATTGCGGCAGATCCTCCAGAAGATCAGTAACCATTTCGGCGATGGGGGACCGCTCCGAACGGGTGAGGGTGACATGGGCGAACAGCGGATGACCCTTCAGTGCCTCGATGACCGCAACTACACCGTCATGGCGCCCTACGCGAAGATTGTCCCGCTGTGCCACGTCATGGGTGAGTACCACCCGGGAGCCCGTACCGATCCGGGAGAGCACCGTCAGCAGTACCCCGCGCTCCAGCGACTGGGCCTCGTCCACGATCACGAACGCGTCGTGCAGGCTACGTCCCCGGATGTGGGTCAGCGGCAGCACCTCCAGCATGCCGCGCGCCGCGATCTCCTCCAGCACGTTGTCGTGCACCAGCGCGCCCAGCGTGTCGAAGACGGCCTGCGCCCACGGCGACATCTTCTCCGCCTCGCTGCCGGGCAGGTAGCCCAGTTCCTGGCCACCGACGGCGTACAGCGGCCGGAACACGATGACCTTCTTGTGCCGCCGCCGCTCCATCACCTGCTCCAGCCCGGCACACAGCGCCAGGGCCGACTTGCCGGTACCGGCGCGCCCGCCCAGCGACACGATGCCGATCGTGTCGTCCAGCAGCAGGTCCAGCGCGATCCGCTGCTCGGCCGAGCGCCCGTGCAGGCCGAACGCCTCCCGGTCGCCACGCACCAGCCGTACCGTCTTGTCCGGCAGTACCCGCCCGAGCGCCGAGCCGCGCGACGAGTGCAGCACGAGGCCCGTGTGGCAGGGCAGTACCCCCGCCGCACCGCTCTGGTCGGGCCGCAGTTCGGCCAGCTCCAGGCTCTCGCCCGCGTACAGCGCGGCCACCTGCTCCTCGCGCAGCTCCAGTTCGGCCATGCCGGTCCAGGTCGGGTCGCTGGCCTGGCCGTGCCGGTACTCGTCGGCGGCCAGCCCGACCGAGGCCGCCTTGACCCGCAGTGGCATGTCCTTGGTGATGAGCGTGACGTCCCGGCCCTCGGCGACGAGCGCGAGCGCCACCGAAAGGATGCGTGAATCGTTGGTGTCATTGCGGAAGCCGGGCGGCAGCACCGCCTGGTCCGCGTGGTTCAGCTCCACCCGGAGAGTGCCGCCGCTGTCGTTCACGGGCAGGGCACGGTCCAGGCGGCCGTGTTCGATGCGCAGGTCGTCAAGCAGGCGCAACGACTGGCGGGCGAAGTACCCCAGCTCGGGGTGGGCGCGCTTGCCCTCCAGCTCCGAGATGACGACCAGCGGCAGCACCACTTCGTGCTCCGCGAAGCGCAGGAACGCCGCCGGGTCGGCGAGGAGCACCGAGGTGTCCAGGACGTACGTGCGCGGGGATGAAGAAGAGGTACGGGTACGGCGAGTGGTCACAGGCTGGCTCCGGCGGGCCGCACCCGGTCGCCCGCGATCCGCCTCCGCCGGGGCCCGGTAGCACGGGGGCGGGTGCCTGCCCCGTGACTGCTCCATATCCAGCCGTTGGCGGCCGAATACGCTCTCCAGGCCAGCCGGTTGGCGCGGGAAGGCCCCTCGCCATGTCTAGACGCTAACTGGCGGTACCCCGCCGATCAAGGGCATGCCTCCCGGTCGCGGTGCTGCTGGTGTAGGTGGTTCCCTGGATCAGGGAGAAGGTGTCCGCGCGGGCCCGGCCGTGCTTGCCGGACAGCACGGTGCTGATGGCGGCCTGGGCGTCGCGGCGGCGGCGGTTCCAGCCCGCCCGGTCCCCGTCGAAGTACCCCTGCCGGTACCCGAACCGGTACCCGAAGCGGTATCCGACCTTCCCGTGCAGCCGCCCCGCCGCGTAGGTCGACGAGGCGATCAGCAGGACGATGAACAGTGCGGTGCCATGGCTCATGTCGTCTCCTCGGTACCTGTGAGGTCGGGGTCGTCATCGTCACGGGCGAGCAGCCGAAGGTCGCCCATGTCTATGTCCTCGATCAGTTCCACGGCGATCCGGCAGCCGCCCCGGACCACCTCCGCCACGGACGACCGGCGGATCAGCCCGTCCGTCTCGTACACCCGTACGGACAGGTCGGGACAGCCGAGATGGCTGCGCCAGGAGTTCCACTCGGCGCGGCTGCCGACGCCCAGCGACAGGTACCGGCAGCCACGCGCCAGGTACAGCCGCCACGGTGCGGCGAGGCCGCCCGCCACTCCATCGGCGACGAGACTGAACGCCTCGGTACGGGTTGCGATCTCGGTCATGGTGAGGACCCCCTGGCACGTCGTGTCCGGCTGCGGTGCGGTTCGGTTGGCGCGCAGGGGTGACTAGTGTCGTGACTGAACGTCTCGCGCACGTGACACACGTTAGGGTGTAACGTGGATGAGACAGCATCAGCCGTTCGGCTGATTTCCATCCGACCTTCGGATGACCTAACATGCCGCCGTGGGTCCCCTCACCCCTTGGACCAAAACGGACGTAACCGGCGACGATCTACTGTCGCGTGTACGTGACAGCGTTGGATCAACTGCGAAACGTCCCGGTAACGGGACGTACGTTGTCCGCGTGCGTGACACCAGCAGCCGGCGGCATGCCTTTGCGGCCTTCGTCCGCAAGTCGCTGGCTGACGCGCGCACCGTACGCGGCTGGAACGGCACCACCGTCGCCACCAAGACCGGTCTGTCCCGGCAGACCATCAACCGCTGGGTACGCGGCGACTGGACCACCGACCCGGAGCCCGCCCGGGTGGTGGCCTTCTGCGAGGGCCTCGGGATCAGCCCGACCGTGGCCTTCGGCATCCTCGGCTGGGACCGGTCCGCGACCAGCCGCCCGGCGCCCCAGCCACCACCCATGGACCCGGACGTCGCGGCGCTGCTCCACAAGCTGCTCGACCCGCGCGTCTCGGAGGCGGAGAAGTACCACATCCGCGAGACGATCCGCTACCTGGCTTATCGGCCGGCGATCCCGGACGAAACGAGCCAACGTAAGCGCCAGACGGGCTAGTTGCGCAAATAGCGAAAAGAAGACTCTGGATATCGCCACTCGTGGTTACCAATGGCTCACGTTCAAGCTACCGTCCCGATTGCACGTTGCATTCTGCTCAGGAAAGTTCGGGATTCGGTTGGGCTGGCGGGCCCGGTGACCCGGGGGAGAATCAATGACGGGCTTGAAGTGGGTGAGCGTCTTCGTCAGTGCGCTCACGCTCACAGTGGACGTGCTGGCGAACGTGCTGGTCGCGCTGCTGACGTCGACCTCGCTGCCGGTGACGGTCGACCTGTTCGCGGCCCTGGTGGCCGCGGTGTTCGCGCTGGTCGCGTTCGCCGCGTACATCGGCGAGCGGCTGAACAGCAAGTTAGACCTGGTCCTCGAGCTGCTGATCAACCGCTTCGAGGACCTGGAGAGCCGGGTCGGCGACCGCAACAGCGGCTTCGTCGAGGGGTACCTGCTCGGCCAGGCACCGCAGGCGACCGTGGTCCCGCTGACCCCACGCATCGGCCGGCGCGGTGCGGGCAGCGGCTAGGGGCGGGCGCTCAGACGCCGTACCGGCGCTGGCGGTTCGCGTAGGAGCGCAGCGCCCGCAGGAAGTCGACCCGGCGGAACCCGGGCCAGTACGCGTCGCAGAAGTAGAACTCCGAGTGCGCGGACTGCCACAGCAGGAAGCCGGAGAGCCGCTGCTCCCCGCTGGTCCGGATGACCAGGTCGGGATCGGGCTGGCCCTTGGTGTAGAGGTGCTCGGCGATGTGGTCCACGTCGAGGATCTCGGCCAGTTCCTCGATGCTGGTACCGGCGCGGGCGTGCTCCTGCAGCAGGGAGCGGACCGCGTCGGCGATCTCGCGTCGGCCGCCGTACCCGACCGCGATGTTGACGTGGGCCCCGCCGGTACGCCCCACGGTGCGCTCCTGCGCGGCCTTGAGCACCTCGGCGGTGTGCGCCGGCAGCACGTCCAGCGCGCCGACCATGCGCAGTTGCCAGGGCCTGCTCTCGGCGGCGAGATCCTCGGCGACCCCTTCGATGATGCCGAGCAGCGGCTCCAGCTCGGCGGCGGGCCGGGAGAGGTTGTCGGTGGACAGCAGCCACAGCGTGACCACGCCGATGCCGGCCGCGTCACACCAGTGCAGCAGCTCTTCGATCTTCGCGGCACCGACCCGGTGGCCGACCGTGGGATCATCGAACCCGTTGGCCTTGGCCCAACGCCGGTTGCCGTCCAGCATCACGCCGACGTGCCGCGGGTGCGGCTTGCCGACCAGCGAGGCCGCGAGCCGCTGCTCGTAGACCGGGTACAGCAGCAGGTCCCGAAGTCTCACACGGGCAGCCTACCCAGTTTTCGGGTGCACCGGACAGAGGCGGGCCGGCGGCCCGCCTCACCGCAATCAGTCCACCCCGAGGCGCGCGCGCAGCGCGTCCAGCTCCGCCCAGAGCACCCCGGGCAGCTTGTCGCCGAACTTCTCGAACCACGCCACGACCTGGGGAATCTCCGCGCGCCACTCGTCCCGGTCGACCCGCAGCGCCAGCTCGATGTCGGCCGCGGACACGTCCAGGCCGTCGAGGTCCAGCTGGTCTGTCGTGGGTACGAAGCCGATCGGCGTCTCCACCGCGCCGGCGGTACCGGCAATGCGCTCCACCACCCACTTGAGCACGCGCGAGTTCTCGCCGAAGCCGGGCCACAGGAAGCGGCCGTCCTCGCCGCGGCGGAACCAGTTCACGTAGAAGATCTTGGGCAGCTTGGCCGGGTCGCCGTCGACGCCCTTGCCCATCTCGATCCAGTGGTTGAAGTAGTCGCCCGCGTTGTACCCGATGAACGGCAGCATGGCCATCGGGTCGCGGCGCACCACGCCGACCGCACCGGCGGCCGCGGCCGTGGTCTCCGAGGAGAGCGTGGCGCCCAGGTACACCCCGTGCACCCAGTCGCGGGCCTGGGTCACCAGCGGGATGGTCGTCTTGCGCCGGCCACCGAACAGGATCGCGTCGATCGGTACGCCGCGCGGGTCCTCGTACTCGTCGGCCAGGATCGGGCACTGCGTGATCGGGGTGCAGAAGCGGGAGTTCGGGTGGCTGGACGGGGTACCGGACTCGGGTGTCCAGTCGTTGCCCCGCCAGTCCGTGAGGTGCGCCGGCGGGGAGCCCATGCCCTCCCACCAGATGTCACCGTCGTCGGTCAGCGCGACGTTGGTGAACACGGAGTTGCCCTTGGCGATGGTACGCATGGCGTTGGGGTTGGTCTTCCAGTCGGTACCCGGCGCCACGCCGAACAGCCCGTACTCGGGGTTGACCGCGTACAGCCGGCCGTCGGGGCCGAACCGCATCCAGGCGATGTCGTCGCCGAGCGTCTCCACGGTCCAGCCGGGGATGGTCGGCTCCAGCATGGCCAGGTTGGTCTTGCCGCAGGCCGAGGGGAACGCCGCCGCGATGTAGCGCACCTCCCCCGCCGGGCTGGTCAGCTTGAGGATCAGCATGTGCTCGGCGAGCCAGCCCTCGTCCCGTGCCATGGCGCTGGCGATGCGCAGCGAGTAGCACTTCTTGCCGAGCAGCGAGTTGCCGCCGTACCCGGAGCCGTAGGACCAGATCTCCCGGGTCTGCGGGAACTGCGAGATGAACTTGGTCGAGTTGCACGGCCAGGCCACGTCCGGCTCGCCGTCCGCGAGCGGCGCGCCGACCGAGTGCAGGCAGGGGATGAAGTCGGCGTCGGCACCCATCCGCTCCAGCACCGCCGCGCCCATCCGGGCCATGATCCGCATGGACGCGACGACGTACGCCGAATCGGTGATCTCCACGCCGAACATCGGCTGCTCGGCGGTGAGCGGGCCCATGCAGAACGGGATGACGTACATGCTGCGCCCGCGCATGCAGCCGCGGTACAGCTCGGTCATGGTCTGCTTCATCTCGGACGGGGACATCCAGTTGTTCGTGGGGCCGGCGTCGGCCTCGTCCACCGAGCAGATGAACGTGCGCTCCTCCACCCGCGCCACGTCCGACGGGTCGGTACGCGCCCAGAACGAGTTGGGTTTCTTCTCGGGGTTCAGGGGCACCAGGGTTCCGGCCGCCACCAGCCCGGCGGTGAGGCGCTGCCACTCGGCGTCGGAGCCGTCGCACCAGACCACCCGGTCGGGCGTGGTCAGCTCCGCTACCTCGCGGACCCAGGCGAGCAGTCGCTCGTGGGATATGTGGACATTGTCCAGTCCGGGGATAACAGCCGCAGCAGTCATTGGCATCTCCTGGAGGGTCGGCGCTCGCCCGATCAATGGGAACCGAACAGCGCAGCGGGGCCGACGGGTTACGGTCAGCGTAAGCCTGAACTACAGGTAAGGCAGCGGGGTCGCTTGTGAATAAGTGCACAAGCGCCTGAGAATCTCCGGGGAAGTGCGTACGCGAGCGCGAATTCCACGGGTACGAATCACTTTTGTGCACAGCCCTTCCAGGGCGCCGCGTGAGCCCGGCTCACCCGGTACGCTCCGTGCGTGTCCGCGTCGACCGCAAACTCGCCGTCCGAGTCATCCACCGCAGCCCCCGGGCTGCTGCGCCCGCTCTGGGCGCGGTTCGGCCACCTCGCCCACGAACTCGGCAAGTTCGGCGTGGTGGGCGGCGTCTCCTACGTCGTCGACGTGACCGTCTCCAACGTGCTGCTCAAGCCGGTCGGCCCGTTCTGGGCGTCGACCATCTCGATGACCGTGGCGGCCACGCTCGCGTTCGTCGGCAACCGCTTCTGGACCTGGCGCGACCGGGAGCGCTCCGGGCTGCGCCGGGAGTACCTGCTGTACTTCGGGTTCAACCTGGTCGGGCTGCTGATCGGGCTGGCCTGCGTGTGGCTGACCTGGAACCTGCTGGGCCACTACTGGCCGCACCTGTTCCGCACGCGGTTGGCGTACAACGTGGCGAAGAACCTGGTCGGCATGGTCCTCGGTACCCTCTTCCGGTTCTGGTCCTACCGCCGGTTCGTGTTCGCGCCGCGCTCGCCGTGACCCGGTCCGGCACCGGCGACCCGCCCGACCTGTACTACGAGGACCTGGAGCCGGGCAAGCTGTTCGACCTCGGCGTCACGCACGTGGAGGGCGCCGAGATGCTGGCCTTCGCCCGCCGCTTCGACCCGCAGTGGTACCACGTGGACGAGGCGCTCGCCACCGAGAGCGCGTACGGCGGCCTGGTGGCCAGCGGCTTCTACACCGCGAGCCTGTTCATGCGCGCGTACGTGGACCACGTCCTGGCCCGCGCCGCCGCCGCGATGTCACCCGGGCTGGAGGAGCTGCGCTGGACCGCGCCGGTGTACGCGGGCGACCGGCTCGCCACCCAGCTGGAGGTCATCGACCGGGGCCTGTCCCGGGCCCGGCCCGGCTTCGGCACCGTGGTGCTGGCCGGCACCATGACCCGGCTCGGCCCGGACAGCGAGCCCGAGGACGACGTGCTGCACATCCGGTTCCGCGGCTGGTTCGCCCGCTCCGGTGATCAGCCCACGGTCAGCGGGTAGCCTCAGCTCTCCTTGTCGTCGTGCTCGCGGGTCCGCGCCACCCGGTCCGCGATGGCGTCCCGGTCTCCGTCGTCGAACGTGTGCGCGTCGTGGTCCGCCTCCACCAGTTCGTACAGCTGGCTCTGCACCTTCTCCACGCGCGGGATGTCGGACAGCACCACCTGCCCGCGCTCGCCCGCCGACTCGATGGTCAGCGTGCCGGCACCGAGCAGCCGCTCGAAGAAGCTGTGCTGGAACGAGACGTCGTTGACCCGGTTGAGCGGGATGTCCCGCCCCTCGCGGGAGAACACTCCCTCGCGCATGATCACGCGCTCGTTGGTGAACACATAGTGCGTGGTGCGCCACTTCAGCCAGGGCCACACGGTGAGCCAGAAGAACACGATCAGGCCGACCGCCACCACGATCAGGAAGCCGACATTCTGCGTACCGCCCTTGCCGGCGAGGAAGATACCGGCCGCCACGATCGCCGCCACCACGACGACGAGGAAGAAGACCGGCCGTACCAGCGCCTTCCAGTGCGGGTGCAGGTGGATCTCGACGTGCTCATCCTTGGTGAGCACACTCTCCGGGAACCCCACCACAACCTCCTCATTCGACTGTCCGGTGTGACGGTAGCGGTTCCCGGCCACTCGTGGGGTCGGCTACTTGGCCGCCCTCACGTGGTGGACATCCCCCGCTGCCACGGGTGTCGCACCCTCCGTACCGGCCACGATCAGGCGACCGTCACCGTCCACATCGGACGCGTCACCGGAGAGTACCGGACCGCCGGGCAGCGCGACGTCCACCCGCTGCCCGAGCGTCGCGCAGTAGATCCGGTACGCGTCGCGCAGCCCGCTGGCGTCCGGGTCCCCGGCCGCCTCGCACCAGCCGCGGTACCAGCTGGCCAGGGCGCGCAGCGCCGCGCGCAGCAGCGGGTCCCGGTCGATACACGCCGATCCGGCCAGCGCGAGCGAGGTCGCCTCCGGTACCGGCAGTTCGTTCTCGCGCAGCGACACGTTCAGCCCGATGCCGAGCACGACACCGGACTCGGGTACCGACTCGGCCAGGATGCCGGCGCATTTGCGCTCGCCGATCAGCAGATCGTTGGGCCATTTCAGGACCGCGTCCACCTCGCCCAGCTGCCGTACCGTCTCCACCAGCGCGACGCCGGCGAGCAGCGGCAGCCACCCGTACCGGCTGACGGGTATCGCCGGCCCGGGCCGCAACAGGACGCTGAACGTGAGCCCGGCGCGGGCCGGGGAATCCCACGGGCGGCCGAGCCTGCC